>JAZSDJ010000099.1:0-17172 GCA_045531105.1 Eubacteriales bacterium
TGTATCTTCGTTTACGCTTTCATAAAGGTTAAGAAGAGTTTTATTTATTTTAAATCCTGCGTTTATTCCTTTATATGTTGCTCCCTCTGGTGTTGAGTAGCCTTTGAATGTGATGATTGGGTCTGTTGCTTCGTCTGCGTTTTCAACTGTACAATATTTTGCGTTTGTACATACGCAAGTATATTTTCCTGCTTTATCAAAACCATTTGCATACACTAAGGTTTTTTCAAGGTTATGATTAGAAAATGCCTCTGTCAAAACGAAGTCGCATTGTTCTCTTGTGCAATCGACAGTGGACATACAAGTCTTAACCTCGCCAGTTAAGTGAACATCATCATAGAAAGCCTTACAGTAGTTGTAGTTGTAAACAAGAATTGTTTTATTAAGAGTTTCTTGTGCATAAGTAGTGTAATCTATTGTTTTATCGTATGCAAGGAAATTAGTCTCTGGATCAAGATTTCCAATAAGAGGATTGCTCATGCTATTGGCTATGAGTCTATCTCGAACTGTTTTCGCTTCTTCTTTTGTTCCTGTAAAGAAAATAGTAACTTCCGATCCAGAGGACAAAATACCATTTCCTTTTGTATTGCCTGATATGGTTTGCGCAAAAGTAGCTGGAATGTAAATGAATTTTATATTAGGGCAACTATTAATTATTTCACAGTTGCTATCGCTTTGAGAAAATGTTGTCAATCCTGCACCGAAGTTAATAGTAACAAGAGCATTCATATTGTTAAACGCACGCTTTGCAACAGTAGTAACACTATTTGGCAAGATAACTTCTGTCATAGTATCACAATTTTCAAAAGCGGCTTTTCCGATAGAAGTCACTCCGTCTGGAATAACTACGTTTTCCAATTTATAACAGCCTTCAAACAATCCATCAGGAATAGAAGTTACTCCTTCGGGAAAGATGAATGTTCTTAATTTAGCGCAAGCACCAAAAGAGCCAGAATTTACTATGCCTTTTGGCAAATATTGCACATTGTGAATAACTTCAAGATTTGAGCAACCAGTAAATGTGTTTTGGTTTAGAACGGTTGTTACGCAGGCAACTGTTTTTTCTTCGCCAGTTTCAGCATCAACAACTACTTTTGTTGGGAAATAAATTTCTTTTATATTGCTCGCGCCTTCGAATTTATTCCAACCATCCATATATGTAACATATGTTGGCACTTCAAGTCTTATAATTGCGGCATTTCCACCTCTGCCACCAGTTGCAACAAAATTCGCAAACGCATTGGCGTCAGCAGTTGTGATTGCGCTATTAAGGTTGGTAACCTGTGGGGATTGATAAGTTGTTTGATAAATGTAATAAGATGGGTAAACATAGTAGGCCGGAGTTGCTGCAAGGTCGCTCAAAACAACTACGCTATTTGGGTCTTTTTCTCTCCACGAAGCGTAGGTTTCGCCATTTTCGAAAGTGTCAAGGCGTGAGATGTACGCCTCTGGATTTGCGTGAATTTCTGCCAAGGTTGGCAAAGTATCAAGTTTGATAATTTTACTTTCTGCGCTTGCTGAAATTGCAAACAAGCAGATAAATGTCATAACCAATACTGCCAAAAGCAAAAGTTTCTTTTTCATGATTTTTCTCCTTAAACTTTTTTGTGTTTTTTTTACTTTGTTGATTTTATAAAATTATGAATCGTATTGACAATTTTACATTTTTATTCTATAATTATTTTAGATAATTGTAAATGGATTATTTTATCATATTTTTGTATTATTTTACTATTATATCTTTTTAGGAGGTGAAAATTTGAGACACGCTCATTATAGAAATGTGGAAATGCTGAACTTTAAAAGCAAAAAATCAGATGAAGCACCACTAATTGTCAATCACTTAAACGATTGCTTTACACTCCTTGAACCATTTTCATATGATACATATAACTGTGAGGGACGAGATGATTATTTTCTAATCTATGTTACTGACGGCATTTTTAGCACCAAAATAAATGGTACTATTTTTAATCTAAAAAAGGGTGCTGTTGTAATATTCCCACCAAAATTCAAATACCACTATTGGGGAGTGCCACCATCAAAGTACCTTTGTGTCCATTTTACAGGCTCCCACGCAGAAAAAATTTTAATTGATTTGGGCTTTACATTAGAGCCTTATGTATTAGAAGGCGAGTTTTCTCCTAAAATTAAAACCCTTTTCGATAAAATGTTTGAAAAAGATATGACTAACACTCCTTTTTTACAATATTCTCTCGCTTGTCTATTAGAGGAGATTTTACTTACTATTGCAACAGACAGAGTAAAAAGTAGTGGTTATCGCACATTAAAATCATCAATCAAGCACATACACGCAAACTATACTGAAAAAATTTCAGTTCCTGACCTTGCAAAAATGGAAGGTTTAAGCAATTCAAGATACATTACTCTCTTTTCTAAGGAAATGGGCAAATCGCCAAGTGAATATATACTTAGATTAAGACTTGAAAAAGCCTGTGAACTTCTTTTGATAACCGATATGGAAATAAACTTAATCGGCTCAGCCTCTGGGTATAAGGACCCATATTTTTTCAGTAAAATATTCAAAAAGCACATAGGGGTGTCCCCCTCGGAATACAGGAAAAAGAATAAGAATATGTAAAAAACTCGGACACAGTCCGAGTTTTTTGTTAGGAAATAGAGGGTAAAATGGCTATCTTGACCACTGGTCTTGGAATTTATCATTAAAGCATTGAATTTTACTGTTTCTTCGCCAATAATTCTATAATAATTTTATTGCAGGGGGTTGAAATTGTATTTATTTGGTGCTACAATAATCACGAAACAATAGGCTCATAGAATTTTATGTTGCTGAATATTGGAGTTATTATGACTGAAAAATTATACAAACGCGGGCGAGTTTTGTACATAATTGAGGCGGGGCTTGAATACCTTATCTCAATTTTAGTTGGAACAACATATCTTGCAATTTTGACTAAGGAACTTGGATTTTCTGACAGTTTGACGGGAATTATTTCTTCGTTCATTTCACTTGGTTGCGTGTTTCAACTTTGTTCTATGTTTATTCGCAAAAAGCGAAACAAGGGATTTGTTCTTCTTTTAAGTGTCGCAAATCAACTTTTGTTTATCTCGCTATATGTAATTCCTCTCACTGATTGGGAAGGCAAAACGAAAACTGTTTTATTTATTTTTGTAATTCTTTTGGCTTACTTTTTCTACTATATTGCGCATCCAAAGAAAATAGACTGGCTTATGTCACTTGTTGACGACCATCACAGAGGAATTTTCACCGCTAAAAAGGAAATCGTTTCTTTAATTATCGGTATGGTATTTTCCTTTGTTATGGGTGCTGTTATGGACCATTACAGAGAAATTGGAGAGATTAAAACTGCGTTTATAATTTCTGCCATTGTTATGTTCGGGCTTATGCTTTTACACACGCTCACAATGGTATTTACCGCTGAGAAGGAAAAGCAAATTGATGAAAAGAAAAAAATCGACTTCAAAAGTGTTTTTGGTGACAAGACGATTTTGAAAATCAGTATCGTTTTTATACTTTGGTATATTGCAAGCAACACTGCCTTGCCATTTTATGGCGCTTATCAAATTTCGGAGAACGGGCTTGGATTTACTCAAACATTTATCGCTATTCTATCTGCTATTTATGCTGTTGTGCGTGTGTTTTTTTCAATAATTTGGGGCAAGTACGCTGACAAGTTTTCGTTTGCAAAAATGCTTCGAATTTGTTTTCTTATTGCTGGCGTTGGCTTTTTGATAAATGTATTTTGTGTTCCCGAAAACGGGCATATGGTTTACACTGTTTATTACATACTCAATGCTATTGCTATGGCAGGAATTAACAGTGCGCTTATCAACCTTTGCTACGACTATGTGGCTGAAAACAAGCGTGCGGACGCACTTGCTGTTTCATTGGCACTTGCAGGAGTTTGTGGATTTTTAGCAACGCTTATCGTGTCACCTCTTGTGTCCTACATTCAAGCAAATTCTAATATGATTTTTGGACTTCATTTATATGCGCCACAGGTCCTTTCGTTTATCGCTTTCGTTTTGACGATTGTGACAATGATATATGTAATATTTGCATTTAAAGGGTTGAAAAGAAGTGGCGAGCAAGGTCAAAATAACGAATAAAAAAGAGCGAAAAATTCGCTCTTTTTCTTTTGCTTTTTAATATTTAACAACAAGGGGTATATCTTTTTCGATTTTATATATCTTGTTTTTAAAAATGAGAGTTCCACCATCGATTGGCGAGATGATTTTGATTGAAGATTTATTCATTTTTACATAGATTTCGCCATTTGGAGTTGGAACTTTTCCCTCAATTTTGCCAAAACACATAAGGTTTGGTTTTACCTCGTAGGTTTTGTAGCCTGCGCTCGTTGGATACACTCCGAGTGCATATTTGCCAAGCAGGTAAATAGGTGATGCGCCCCAAGCGTGACAAAGGCTCTTTTCATATTTTCCGCCATACATTTCGTAGTGTTCAATTCCCTTTTTGGTTGGGTCAAATTCTTCCCAAATTGTTGTTGCACCAAGACGAAGCATTTCGCCCCAGTAACTATCAAGCATATCAGTCATATACTTAAAGTCACCTATGTGGCACATTGCATCAAGTTCATAAAATTCAAAGTACGGGGTTGTAATTTTAGTCACATTATCGTTATAAATTACATTTTTGATAATACTTTCCTTTCTTTCCTTGGTGGTGTAATCGAAAAGAATTGCAAAAATGTTTGCGTGACGAGTTACATTTTCCCTACCCGATTTATAATCGTCAACAAATGCACCTTTTTGGTCGTTCCAGTATCTTTCGTTGACTATTTTTTTTATATTTTCAAAACGCTCTTTTGCGTATTCACTTTTTTCTTTATCACCTATTAAATCGGCGCATTTTGCAAAACTCTCATAGGCTCTTGCAAGGAGCATTTGTTCTGCACACATTGGTCCGTTTGAGTCAAAAGTCGACCAGTCGATAAACACCCAGTCATCACTCTTTCTTTCATACATTCCGTCGTTGTCAAGTCTTTTCTCAATAAACGACCACATATCGAGCATTTCTGGGTAAATGTCAGTTACAAAATCGCTATCTCCTGTGTAAAGGTAGTAATCCCAAACGCCTGAAAGCCACAAAAATGTGTAGTCGCAAATTGTGTTTATGTGCTTTGTTATTGGGTCCGCTCCTCTCAACATACGCATGCTTCTTCTGACACTGTCCTTATCGTATGCAAGATAGTAGTTTACAAAATAGGTTTGATATGCATCTCCACTCCAAACCCAACGGTCACGCTTAATTCCGTCGAAGTAACCCTCGCGAGAATTTAAAAGCATTGTATAGGCACAAACTTGCCAAAGTTTATTTACAAGTTCATTATCACATTTGAACGAGCCTTTATTTTCGAGTGGAAGATACTCAAAGTCAAGGCTGACACGATAATCGTCTGTTGCATCAGGCACGAACATGTAGCGAAGCGCCACTGCGCCCGAGGTATATTTACCATTTTTTGCTTTAACATTCAAGCCTATTGTTGCGTATTTGACATCAACGGATTCTTCGTAACTTTCACCAAGAGATACGAAAAACTCGCCCCTGTCTTTTGGAATATTTGAAATTGTAATTTTGCCGAAAGTTTCCTTTCCAAAATCATAAACTATGCCACCTTCAACTTTTTTTGCTGACACAGGGCGCTGTTTTTTATAAGAAAACTTAAATTTTTCAACATCGTCGTCGGGACTTGTGTACATATCGCTATAACCTGCGTGGCGTCCGACTTTGTCTCCATTTGCGACAACCCAAGTTCTATCGGTTGCAAATGTTTCTCCCTTACAATAGAATGCAACAAAGCCATCAGTTTTATAGCCTTGGAGTATTACTGTGTGTTCACCTTTTGGAAGTGTAATTTTCGCCCCACGATTATACGAAACATGGTCAACAACAATGCACGATGTGTCTGTATTTGAGAAAAACTCTATTGTTTCCTCTTTATCAAGAGTTGCTGTTTTTTTCAAGATTGCGTTATGAGTTGGTGCGTCTATTCTCCACATAGGGTAATAATAAACGCTCTTTGTTTCACCATTTTGATATGTACGAGTCGTTGTTCTTCTATTATGAAGTAACATTGAATGATAGAGTTCAAAATCGCCAGGATGCCAAATCCATTTTGAGTTGTTCATTTGTTTTCTCCTTAAATTTTCTACTTAAATGTTATCATATTTAAGCATTAAAGTCAAGTGAAAAGCCGTACAAATGTACGGCTTTCATTTTATTTACTTTTAATGTATTCGTCGATTGCCTGTGCTGCACTTTTCCCCGCTCCCATTGCGAGAATTACAGTCGCAGAACCTGTCACAGCGTCTCCACCTGCGAAAACGCCTTTACGAGAGGTTTTACCATTTTCATCTGCGACAATTCCTCCACGAGGTCCTATTTCAAGGCTTGGTGTAGTGTTTTTGATAAGTGGGTTTGGTGATGTACCAAGTGCCATAATAACAGAGTCAACATCAAGTGTAAATTCGCTATTTGGTATTTCAACAGGTGAGCGTCTACCAGAGGCATCAGGCTCTCCAAGTTCCATTTTTACGCACTTCATACCGACAACTGTGCCATTTTTAGGATCGCGCTTGTCGTCTGGATTGTGATAGCCAATTATCTCCACAGGGTTGGTCAAAGTGTCAAAAATAATTCCCTCTTCTTCTGCATGCTCAATTTCTTCTTTTCTTGCAGGAAGTTCTTCCATACCGCGTCTATACACGATATGAACTTCTGCACCAAGACGTCTTGCGCATCTTGCAGAGTCCATAGCGACATTTCCGCCACCGACAACTGCGACTTTTTTAGCCTTTTGTATTGGGGTTGCGCTATCTTCGCGATATGCTTTCATAAGATTTATTCTTGTTAAAAATTCGTTTGCAGAATATACTCCTATGAGGTTTTCGCCTTTGATATTCATAAACTTTGGAAGCCCCGCTCCTGTGCCGATAAATACGGCTTCAAAGCCTTCTTCGTCCATAAGTTCGTCAATAGAGATTGACTTTCCAACAACGGTATTTGTTTCGATTTTTACACCGAGAGATATAAGTCCGTTAATTTCTTTTTGAACGATTGATTTTGGCAAACGAAATTCTGGAATTCCATAAACAAGCACTCCACCTGCAAGGTGAAGAGCCTCAAAAACAGTCACTTCATAGCCTTTTTTAGCGAGGTCAGACGCGCAGGTAAGTCCAGCCGGACCAGAGCCGATTACTGCCACCTTGTGTCCGTTAGACTTGATTTTATCAGGCCATTTTTTGGTGTTTTCGTTGTGGTAGTCAGCAACAAATCTTTCAAGACGACCAATGCCGACGCTCTCGCCTTTTATTCCTCTTACGCATTTGCTTTCGCATTGCTTTTCCTGTGGGCATACACGACCACAAACGGCTGGAAGGCTTGATGATTTTGCAATTATTTGATATGCCTCTTCAAAGTTACCATTTGCAACTTCTTTTATAAACTCAGGAATATGAATTTTAACAGGGCAACCACTAACGCAAGGCATATTTTTGCAATTTAAGCATCTTTTTGCCTCGTCGATTGCTTGCTCCTCTGTGTAGCCAAGTGCAACTTCATCAAAGTTATTACTTCTTACTTGTGCATCTTGGGTTGGCATTTCGTTCTTTTTTGGGGACATATTAGCCATTTTATTTTACCTCCTTTTTAAAGAGGTTACAGGTTTCTTCGTGTGCGTGACGTTCAAATCCACGATACATTCCTGAACGCTCTATCGCCTCATCGAAGTCAATTTGATGCGCATCAAATTCAGGTCCATCAACGCAAGCGAAAACTGTTTTTCCACCAACTGTAAGACGGCAACCACCACACATTCCTGTTCCGTCAATCATAACGGGGTTCATTGATGCGATTGTTTTTATTCCGTACTCTTTTGTAAGAGCGCTAACGAATTTCATCATTACAAGCGGACCTATTGTGATTACTTGGTCGTACTTTTCTCCACTTTCGATAAGTTTTTTAAGTGCATCGGTTACGAGTCCTTTTTCGCCTTTTGAACCATCATCTGTCATAAGCACAAATTTCGATGAGGACGATTTAAAATCGTCTTCCAAGATTACAAGATCTTTGTTTCTAAAACCAACGATTGCGTGAACTTCTGCGCCAAGTTCGTGGAGTTTTTTAGCCACAGGGTATGCGATTGCACAACCAACGCCACCACCGACAACTGCGACTTTTTTAAGTCCCTCGGTGTGTGTCGCTTTACCAAGAGGTCCGACAAAGTCATGAAGGCTATCGCCCACCTTAAATCTATTGAGTTTTTCAGTTGTTGCGCCTACTATTTGGAAAATAATTGATACAGTTTCCTTTTCTCTGTCATAGTCGGCAATGGTGAGAGGAATTCTCTCTCCGTTTTCGTCTGTACGAAGAATTATAAATTGACCCGCTTGCGCTTTTTTTGCAACACGGGGTGCATATACAACGAGTTTTGTTACTGTTTCGTTTAATTCTTCTCTTTCAAGAATTTTATACATATTTAATCCTACTTTGATAATTTCTCTTTCAAAATTTGATAGAAACTTTTTTCTGTCATTTTAATTATTTTTGCGTTATGTTTTGCGCGCCTTACTTTTATTAAATCGCCATTTTCAAGTGAAAAACGAACATCTCCGTCAATTACGACACAAGGTGCGCCAGTTTCATTTACAATTTCAAAGTTTACTTTTATTTCCGTTTCATCATCACCGTCAATTACGATTGATGAATGAGGAAAATATTTCGCGCAAACAGGGGTGATTACCATGCTTTTTGAAGTTGGTGTAAGTACTGGTCCGCCTGCTGAGAGGTTATATGAGGTTGAACCTGTTGGAGTTGCAACGATAATTCCGTCGCCAACGATTGTACCTGTGTGTTTTGAATTTATCATAATTTCAAGGTTAAGTGCGTGAAGAAGAGTTGAACGATGAACACTTGCTTCATTCAATCCAATAAAATTAAGAACTGATTTTCCGTCTCTTATAACTTCGCCATCGAGCATTATGCGCTCTTCTATTTCATAGTCGGAACTGACAAGTCTTTCAAGTCCTTGCATAGGATTTTCAGGTCCTATTTCTGAAAGATAGCCAAGATGTCCGAAATTGATTCCAAAAAGAGGAATATCAAGTCCATAAAATCGCTTGGCTGAACGCAAAATTGTTCCGTCTCCACCTAACACAACGGCAAATGAGGCGTTTTTGCAAACAGCATCGCCATCTTTATACATTTGAACAAGGTAACCTTTACTGTCCAAAAACTCTTTTGTAATATTTGCAAACTCTACACTTTTTGATTTTTGTGTATTCGCTACAATCAATGCAGTTTTCATAACTACCTCCTGTCAAGCATACTTAATAAAATAACTTTATGTAATTTTAACACTAATTTTACTTCTTGTCAATTATTATTTTAAATTATTAATAAATATTAAAAAAGCGCGAACGAATTCGCGCTTTTTATTTGATTATTGGTCGTCGCCTGTTGTAACGGCTGGAACTAATGCTTCAAGTCCATGAGCCGCTCTTACTTGGTTAAAGGTAATTGCGTTAAGTGTCAAATCAGCATATGTCTTGTTTGTTGTATAGTTATCTGTATTAATATGTTGAACTACACTTGCTACGCCATTTTCATCAATTACATAAATACCCATAACAAGTTCAAGGGAACTTGCTGTTGTAGCATTAAATCCTCTAAGGTCTGCATTAATGGTTGCATATTTCAATCCATCAATCTCAAATTTAATACCCTTCGCCGTTGCATTCAATCCATTGCCGTCAAAGAAACTTTCTGTTTCTACAACTGAATTTGCATTGATAAAGAGCATACCAAATTCAAATGTTGGATAGAACGCCTTGTAATCATTAAGTGCCTTTGTATTTACTGTAAAGCCCATCTTTACGGAGTATCCGTCAGGACCTACTGAATAGCCAAGAGCCTCGAAGATTGCGTTTGCAGTTGTTTCTTGAATGTTATTACATCTTGCACACATAGTAGATGATATGCCATCATTTGTGTAGCCATCTGCGTAAACTATTGATTTAAGAGTTGCGCCATCTGCCACATCAAATTCATGTCCAAGTGCTGGAATTTCTTGATTTGCAACTGGTACCAAGCATACCTTACAATTTTTTTGCTCTGTTCCTGTCGCTATGCAAGTTGGAGCGACAGTTATTGTCCATTCAACGTCATCTGTGTTGTGGCCTGCTGGCTCGCCCGTTTTTATTTCAACTACTGCCTCACAGATGTCACAAATGAGATTTGAGACAGCTCCAAGTGTACATGTTGCTGGTGTTTTTTCCACCCAATTTTGATTTGTTGTATCATGTCCTGTTGCGGGGATTTTTTCGCTTATTGCAAGAGCCTTACATCTTGTACAATTCTTTGTTTGCAATCCGTCAGCTGTACAAGTTGCTTTAATTTGCTCTCTCCACTCAACGCCTTCTGTATCGTGCCCCAATGCACTATTTTCGGTTTCTACTGTTAATGTTTCGTCACAACGTTTACATTTGTAGGTTGTTGTTGCATTATCCAAACAAGTTGGTTCTGTCGTTCCTACGATTGTCGCTCCGTTTGTAACATCGAATTCATGACCGAGAGCTGGTGTTGTTCCGTCAAGTGTAATTGTGCCTTGAGATACATTATTATTAGTTGTAGCAGTTCCTGCGCTAACGCCCTTATATGTTGTATAGGTTGCATCTGCGACTACACCACAAGGACAATCTGTTGTGTAGCCCTTTGAGCCCATTGCTGTACAGGTTGCACTGATTTCACCCTCAATATATTGGTGAGGAATACCCTTAACTATTGTGTATGCAGGATAAGTAATTTCAACGCCATTTACTGTCTTTGTAATTCCGCTACATCTATCCATTCCACCGGTCCAGCTTGTTGCATTTGTGTAAAGAATTACGCCGTGCGACTGGTGAAGGAAATAGTTACCAACGCTAAGGGAGTATGCGTGGTGATAAATTCTAAGTACATCCTCGCCCTTATTTGCAAGACATGCAAAGTATTGTCCTGTAATGTTAGTAACATCCATAAGAACGATTGTTTGCATGTAGTAGCACTGGTCAAAGATATTATCAATATGAGTAATACCTCTACCAATGTAAACATATTTAAGGCTATTTGCTTGGAAGCAGGTTGCGTATGCTGCCTTCAAGGTTGCATAGTCAGGAACTACAAATTCCTCAATACCTGCGGTTTTAAATGTGCTTGCGGCAAAATCATATGACTTGCCTGTTCCCATTATGAAGTGCTTAAGGGCGGTTTTTCCCTCAAATGCGCTTGCAAGAGTTGTTACGTTCGCCTTTGTCGCATCAATTGTAAGGTCAGCGGTGCTACCGTTGATTGTGTTACCACTAAAGGTAACTGTGCAATCGCCAAGAACGATTGACTTAAGTGCGGTACAGCCATCAATAGACTTGCTTGCAAAGGTTGCATTTGCTCCATCAAGAAGAACGATTTCTTCAAGAACAGTTGCATTTTTAATAGCGCCTGCTGCAATTCTTGTAAAGCCAGCAGGAATTGCGAGCTTCACAACATTCGCCATCTTATAAATTACCTCTGGATTATCTGGGTCTGTGATATCCTTTATTCCCTTGAATTCGCAGGTATATGCAGTTGTAGATTCAGAAATCGCGAAATTGAAAAGGTCTGATACCTTACCTGTAATTTCTTTTGTTCCGTTCTCTGTTTTCACAACTATTGTAATTACTTGTTCGCTTGGGTCAAATGAATATTCGTAAGTATAAAAATCTCCACAAACGGAGCAGGTTTTTCTCTTAACTCCGTTTTCAAGTGCTGTTGCTATCTTATCGATTGTTGTAATTGAATAGTCATGTCCATTCGCTGAACCATATTCAACATTTGTTGTTGAGTCACATCTTGAGCATTGATATGTTTTATATGCTTTTTTTGTACAAGTTGCAGCTGTTTCGGAAATAAGCACACTATAGTCGTGTCCAAGAGCCTCAACTGCATCTAAATAATATGCCCCACATGCACATCTAAAATAATGGCTTCCGTCTTTTGTACATGTAACCTTTGTTAATTCGTCAAAGGATTCCGATTGAATGTAATTGTGTTCTCCATTGATATCCAAAGGACAACCCACAAGCTTTACTTCATAATAGCCTGCTTGTGTTTCGCTTTCAACACATTGCAATCCATACTTTAAAAGCTCGCTTGGAACAGCAGCATTATAAAGACCACCTGTTATACCATATTGAACGTATTTAATGTACAAATCTGAAGGTATCCAATTAAATTCAAGGTCAGTGGTTGTTATTTTTGCACCAGCCTCAATGGTCAAATCTGCAAAATGCGCATCAATAGTAGGGCGCGCATTTTCCCACCATGTTTTTCCTGTAAATGTAACGTTTGCGCCTGAATAGATATTCAAATCAGCAAGATGAGTTGATTGTGAATTTCCATTTACAAGCGTTCTTGCCTTAACGGTTCCCCAAATGCTTATATATGGACACAAATCTCCGTTACCACCAGTGGAAGTAGCAGAATAGTAAAAGCCCGGAACTCTATACAACGCGCTGTTGGTTTCAACATTTACATTTCTTCCAACAGAAAACGTAAGATTCTTTCCATCTCCATAACCATGTCTGCCAATTTCTATGATAGCGGAGTTTTCGGCTATATTATTTGCTATTATTTTTGCTTCAGTACTAGACGAATTAAGCAAATGCAAGCCAAGACGTGTAGAGGTGAAAAGTGTTGCTGTACCGGTATATTCAATGGTGTGTCCGTTCAAGTCAAGATAGATTTGCGCTCCTCCACCATCCTTCCAACCAGGTCTACCAGTTGATTCTGTCAAATCAAGATCCGCATCAAGTCTAATAAGAGACCAAACATTCTTTTGCGCAAGTTGATCTTGCAAGCCTGCTAAGTCTGTGACAACGATAGCGTATGCTTCTCTAAGATTGATGTTCTCTGTGATGGTTATTTCTTGACCAGGCTTATAGAATGTTCCGTCGTCTGCAAACCAACCATAGAACTCCTTGTTAGCATTTGTGCTGACAGAGGTTTCTCTCAATGTGATTTTACCATTCGCATCTGTGTCAGCATATGAAATGCTACCACCGCCGCCGATGTCTGCATACTTTACCTTGTATGTTGCTGCTGATGCAAAAACAACGAAAAGCATACAGGTAAGCATCACTATAAGTAATGCTATTCCTAATTTGATTTTTCTGTTCATAGGTTTCTCCTTACGGGGACGCCCCCGCGGGCATAAAATTATATATATAATTATATTAGCACCTGTTCGGCTGTTTGTCAAGTTGCACAAAAAGTATACCCCTCCCCATTTTTTTGTTGATTTTGCACAAAAAATTATAATTTTTTTGTTTTGTGAGAATTTTCAATACCTTAAAATTCCTTTTGGCAAACGGAGTTTTGTTTTTTTTATATTTTTTGTGATTTGTGCAAGTTTTACAAATTGTAAACGAATTGTAAATTTTTGTTAAAATAGAAAGCGCCCTTTTAGAGCGCTTTCTTTGGTTTTTATTATTTGGACCATTTCCAACCTTTATCAAATGCAGGGTTATAACCATAGAAGTTTTTCTCGTTCATTTTATCTTGCGCTATGCGGAGGGCATCGGCAAAGCGTTGATAGTGAACGACTTCTCTTGCACGAAGGAACTTTATAGGGTCGCAAACGTCGGGGTCATCTACAAGTCTTAAAATGTTATCATAGGTTGTTCTTGCCTTTTGCTCGGCTGCGAGGTCTTCGTGAAGGTCGGTCAGAACATCGCCTTTTGATTGCATTGATGCGGCTGTATAAGGAAATCCCGATGCGGCTGTTGGGTAAACTCCTGTTGTATGGTCAACGAAATAAGTGTCAAATCCACATTCTTTAATTTGTTCGGGAGTGAGGTTTTTGGTGAGTTGATAGATTATTGCAGAAACCATTTCGATATGACTGAGTTCTTCAACTCCGACATCGGTTAAAATTCCTGTTATTTGTGGGTACGGCATCGCTATTCTTTGTGTGAGATAGCGAAGTGACGCACCAACTTCTCCGTCAGGTCCACCTATTTGGCTGATTATTATACTTGCGTATTTTGGATTTGGGTTTTTGATGTTTACAGGATACTGTAATTTCTTCTCATACTGAAACATTATTTGTCCTCCTCATTTTGCCATGGCCATGGTCCGTTTGTCCATTGCCATGATTTTTCATCGCCACCGAGTCTTATTTTTCCGTAGCGAGATTCATATTCTGCTATTGCACGCTCTTCGAGTCTTTTATATTTGTTATAAAAATCAAGAGCGCCTTTTGAGTCGGGATATGCGTCAAGGTACAAGAGTGCATCATACACTGCAAACGAATAGGTTTGGATTTGTCGCATAAGTTTTTCGCGATTTGTTATATTATTAACTATCATCTGAGTCCTCCCATTTTTCCTCTACAACCTGTATTTGTATTACAGCCCGACATTTCAAAGGGTTTGTTTAATTCTTCAAATATCGTTCCGTTGATGAGGGCAATTTCAGGATCATAAAGGTTATTCCAACCTTGTTTTACTGCGTAAACCATAGCGAGAGGTCGAGTTTGGCTCGGAGTGTGTGGTATTGTTTGGACACCTGAATTTCCTGCCTCGCTATTACAAGATGCATAACGACGAGGACCTCTTAAAAAGTTTGAGAATTGATCGAAGTCATTTTGATATGCGCCTTTTGTTTCTCTTTGCATTTATATTTTCTCCTTTCGAGCGCATTTAGCAAGATGCGCTCAATACAGAATATGCGTTTTATCGTCACAAAGTGACATTTTTTGCAAAAAGAAAAGCGCTCGTTTGAGCGCTATCTTCATTCATTAGAATTATTAATTTATTTAAATACGAACTTATGCATTGGTTTTTTGACAATTATTTCCTCGGGAATATCATATATATATTTTTTGCTTTCTCCGTGAAAAACAAAATATTCAGTGTTTGAAAAGTCATATCTATATGGAACGCGATATTTTGGACCATATGAACCGAATGTAACTACATCTGAGATTTTCACATAATTTTCGGGGACTTTATCGAGATATTCGTATGCGCCAGAGCCAAGATAAGAAAATGTTGAATTGTTACAAAGAACCTTTATACAAGTGCATCTTTTCGTTGAATAGGAAATGAGTTCAAGTTCAGCAAATTCAACACAGGTATCGCCAAAATCATATTTTTCAGGAATTTTTTCAAGCGAAATTTTCTTTTCGTTCAAAAGTTTTTCAGCCTCTGAAAACATCAAATCTTCTTTGTCTGTTTTTGGTGTTGGCAAATAAATTTTCCGAACCAAAGTTGCTTTTGTTATATTATCGAGTGCTTCGACAATTTTCGTGTTATAATCGGTCAAAAAGTACGCGTCAATATCGGCATAGCCCAAATAAGATGCATAATTTGCCGATGCCGAAGTTGTTCTTTTCGTTGGTTTAGACATTTCCACTATCATAACTTCATTTTCGCTTTCGATTGCCAAAACATCGCTTGAATATGCATCGTATGTAGAGATTGATACAGTATTCAATTTATAAATTCCAACACCAAGTGAAGAAACGGCAAAAACAGCCAATCCTAAGCACAAAGTTACAAATGTGTACTTAATTTGTTTCTTGCTCAAAGCGAGGGCTAAAACAATGGCAACAAATATAACGACAATTCCTATATATTGAAAAACATTCGCAAAAGAAATGGTTAAAAAGTCGGCTTTGGAAATATTTCCCGTCAAGAAAAGTGTAAGTTTCGTTATCATTTCGGCTGGGAATGTAACAATATATGAAAGATACGGAATCCAACCTATAAGCAGAATAAATGGCGCTATATACAACAGAAGTGTAAGAAGTGGAACAAAAATTATATTAAAAAATGGCGCAAATATCGACACATATGCGAACTTAACAGAAATTATTGGCAATGTAAAAAGTACTACTGTGACAGAGGAAATGAACGAATAAACCATTCCTCTTAAAAACTTCGGCTTAATTCTATAAAGGACACGAACTCCTCTTGTATAATACGACGAGCAGAAACAGCCGAGCATTGCAGTAAACGACAGTAGTAAACTCGTCGAGAAAATAGCATACGGGTCAAAGATACATATAAGAGTCACCGACAAAAACAGGCTAGTGACACTATCACTTTCCGTGCCGAAAAGCGAAAATGTATAAAACAAAGCGAGCATAAGTCCTGCACGCATTGCAGATTCCGAAAATCCAGTTATGCAAACAAACGCGCATATCATTGAGATGAGTGTCAAATATTTGAATCGTTTTCTCATTTTGATAGCATCTAAAAACGCATTAAAAAGCCCTGTAATCAAAGAAATGTGTATTCCGCTTAATGCAAGAATATGGCTTATGCCAAGCCTTGAAAAGTCGCGCCTTATTGCGATATCAAGATTGGATTTATTGCCAAGAAGCATAGCCGAAACGAGGGAATGTGTGTCTGAATTTAGGGATTTTTCAAGTATATTATCAAGCCAAAAGTTGATTTTCACAAACACGCTTTTTAAAACAAATATGCCTTTTGTCAAGACCTCATATTCTTCGCTTTCAGCACACAAAAATATTCCTTTTTCAAGATAATATTCTTTTTCACTATAACCTATTGCATTATCTTCAAGGTCTCGAAATGTGGCTTTCATTTTTACTGTATCGCCAACTTCAATATCGAGATTTTCCTTCTTTTCAAGCAACACAAGAATATCAATTTTCTCGTCATTAGCAACGGCTAAAATTTCGTTTGAATTTGAATATTTTATTTCGGTTATCAAAACCTGCGTTTCTTTTTCTGTTCCATCAAGTTCCAAAAGTTCATTTTTATCTTTTGAAAAGGTTAAAAGCGATAATGTGCCACACAAAACAAGGCACAAACATATTGGCAAAATTCTCGCCAACCATTCATTTGCCCATTTCGAGTTTTTAGCAAATTTCAAAACGACAAATACAAGGAGCGAAATTGACGAAATTATTATAATTAATATTGAAAAAACATTTCCAAGGAAATATGAAATATACAAAGACAGCAAAAATACAAAACAACCAAATGCGAGAGGTCTTAGTTTGAAAATTTGCAAAAATATCGCTCCTTTCTTTTTGTATTAAAAATAGTTTATCATATTGAATCTTCTCTTTCAACAAAATTCGACAAATAATAAAAAATAAAAAT
>JAZSDJ010000173.1:0-7271 GCA_045531105.1 Eubacteriales bacterium
GGTGCAGGTGGACAGCACGTAAACAAAACAGAAAGCGCAATTCGTCTTATTCACAAGCCAACAGGTATTGTTGTCGAATGTCAGGACGAGCGTAGCCAATTCAAAAATAAAGATAAAGCGTTCAAAATTCTTCGTACAAAACTTTACGACCTAAAACAACAAGAGCAAAACTCTAAAATTGCATCGGAGAGAAAAAACCAAGTTGGTACAGGCGATAGAAGTGAAAGAATAAGAACCTATAACTACCCACAAGGAAGAATCACAGACCATAGAATAGGCTTTACAGTTTATTCTCTTGATGCATTCCTTAACGGAGATATAGGCGAAATGCTTGAAAAACTTGCGACAGCGGACGCAGCAGAAAAATTAAAAGGCGAGAATAATAATTAGACATAAAAGGCGGAAAAATGAAAACGGAACTTTTGAGTTTTGATATGGAAAACGAATACGCTCTTAAAAAGGGCGCTTCGATAATAAAAGATGGTGGACTTGTCGGAATACCGACAGAAACTGTCTATGGCCTTGGCGCAAACGCATTTGACGCTAAGGCTTGCCTTGATATTTTCAAGGCTAAGGGCCGTCCTGCGGACAACCCTTTAATCGTACATATCGCAAACCCAAAAGATGCCGAAAAAATCGCCTTTACAAACTCACTTTACTATAAACTTGCAGAAAAATTTATGCCAGGACCTCTAACGATTATAATGCCAAAGCGAGATATAATTCCAAATGAGGTTACAGCAGGACTTGACAGTGTCGCTGTAAGATGTCCTGTACATAAAGTTGCAAGAAGAATAATCGAACTCTCCGAAGTTCCAATCGCCGCCCCGTCGGCAAATAAATCGGGAATGCCTTCACCAACAAGTGCAAATCATGTGTTCAATGATATGAACGGAGAAATTCCACTTATTATTGACGCAGGTCCTTGTGATGTCGGCGTTGAATCTACGGTTATCAAAATTTCAGAAGACGAAATCGTTTTGCTCCGCCCAGGCGCTGTAACAGTTGAAATGCTCAGAGAAGTGTGCGAGAATGTATTTGTATCATCCGCTGTTACAACTGAACTAAAAGATGGCGAGGTGGCTTTGTCCCCTGGTATGAAATATAAACATTACTCACCAAAAGCGGAACTGTATTTGATAAACGACGATATTGATTTTATATCTTTTGTAAAAGAAAAATCAAAGGACGAAAAAAGCGCTATTATGTGCTATGATGAAGAAATTCCAAGTCTTTCTGATTTGACTCTTTTACCAGTCGGTAAAAAATCCGACATTGAGGAACATACAAAACGACTTTTTGACCTACTTCGCAAAGCGGACGATATAGGAGCGCAAACAATTTATGCGCACACGCCTAAAAAAGACGGAAAATCTCTCGCATTATATAATAGAATGATACGCGCAGCAGCGCATAAAATAATAGGAGGCACAAATGGCTAAGAAAAAGAAAATTGAAGAGGTCGAAGTATATACAGAGAGAGAACCTGTATATCAACCGATCACCGAGACTATCGAGACCAACTATATGCCCTATGTTGTCAGTGTAATGGTGTCGCGTGCAATCCCTGAAATTGATGGTTTTAAACCAGCGCATAGAAAACTCCTTTATACTATGTATAAAATGGGACTTATGACAGGCCACAGAACCAAGAGCGCAAATATCGTCGGAGAAACGATGAAACTCAATCCTCATGGTGACGCATCAATTTATGAAACGATGGTTCGTCTTACTCGTGGAAACGAGTCACTCCTTCACCCATTTGTAGACTCCAAGGGTTCATTTGGTAAACAATATAGCCGTGATATGGCGTTCGCCGCATCAAGATATACAGAGGCAAAACTTGACCCATTCTGCCAAGAAATTTTCTCGGGCATTGATAAAAATGCTGTTGAAATGATGGACAACTACGACAGCACAACAAAAGAACCAAGACTTTTGCCAACAACCTTCCCGAATGTACTTGTTTCGCCAAATCTTGGTATCGCAGTAGGTCTTGCATCATCAATTTGCTCATTCAACCTTATTGAAATTTGCGATGCAACTATTGCAATTTTAAAGAGTTCAAAAACAGATACAGAAAAACTTATGGAAATCGTAAAAGCCCCTGACTTTTCAGGTGGTGGTTATGTTGTTTACGAGCCTGAACAAATAAGAAAAGTTTACGAAACAGGTAAAGGCTCAATTAAATTAAGAGCGAAATGGGCGTACGACCAAAAGAATAACTGTATAGAAATTCTTGAAATCCCATACTCAACCTCAATCGAGGCAATCCTTAAAGAACTTACCGATATGTTTAAGGCAGGAAAACTCAAAGAAGTTACAGACTTCCGTGACGAAATCGATATTGATGGCTTTAAACTTGCGATTGACCTCAAAAAAGGAACAGACCCTGACGCGCTTATGCAAAAACTTTATAAGTTCACCCCACTTGAAGACAGTTTTGCGTGCAATTTCAATGTGCTTATAAATAGTGTTCCAAGACAAATGGGAATTCGCGAAATCCTCGTTGAATGGATTAAATTCCGTACAGAGTGTCTAAGACGCGAATTCACCTTTGAATTAAATAAGAAAAACGACAGACTTCATTTGCTCAAAGGTCTTAGCAAAATTCTTCTTGATATTGATAAGGCAATCAAGATTGTAAAAGAAACTGAAAAGGACGAGGAAGTAGTCCCAAACCTTATGGCAGGTTTTTCAATCGACAAAGAGCAGGCGGAATATATCGCAGATATAAAACTTCGTCACCTCAACAGAGAGTACATTATGAATCGTATCGAGGACATTAAGCGCCTTGAAGAAGAAATAAAAGAACTCAAAGGACTTTTGGAAGACGAAATTAAAATGAAGTCCTATATCATAAAACAACTTAACGAAATCAAAAAGAAATATGGCAAGCCAAGAAAAACAGAAATTATTCAATCAAGCGATATTGTCGAATTCAAGAAAGAAGATTTGATTGAAGATTATGCTTGTACAATATTCTTAACCAAAGAAGGTTACTTCAAGAAAATCACAGAAAAATCACTTCGTGGCAACTCCGAGCATAAATTCAAAGAAGGCGACGAACTTATAAGCGAAGAAGAAGTAAAGAACAGAGACGAAGTAATTTTCTTTACAAACAAAGCACAAGTTTACTTTGCAAAAGTTTCCGACTTTGAGCAATCCAAGGCATCAGAACTTGGAGTATTTGTTGCAAGTCAACTCAAATTTGACGACGACGAAAAACCAATTTTTATGAAAGCGAATCCAGAGTATAAAGAAGAACAAAATATAGTATTTTTCTTTGAAAATGGTAAAGCGGTCAGAGTTCCTATGAGCCAATATGCAACACAGGGTTCAAGAAAGAAACTCAAAAAGGCATACTCTGATGCAAGCCCAATAGTTGGAATTGTATATGAAACAAGCGATGATTATATCTTACTTCTCAATTCAGATAGTAAGGCAATTCTTATAAGACCATCGCTCATTCCAATAAAGACAACAAGAAGTTCGCAAGGAACAACAGTCTTTGCTATGAACTTGAAGAAAAACCAAGTTGTAACTGAGGTACTTCAAGATTATAGTGAGCGTTTCCCAGACGCAATGTCACGCTATCGCAAAATAAAAATTCCTGCAACAGGCGTTTTGCTAAGCGATAAAGACATCACAACTAAACAAATAAAAATAGAAGATACAAAGAAAGGTCGAAAGAAGCATGAAGAATGAAAACAAGTCTAAGAAAGTAAAAATGAACGCAACAAGACTTATCTGTTTGATAATTGTAGGTCTTATGCTCGTAGGAACAATATCTGCGGCAGTAGCGATTATTGCATTGACATAAACAAAAAGCGAGGAATAGCGTCATTTGTCCGTTAAGTACATCACGCTATTCCTCGCCTTTGTTTTTGCTAAAAACTTGAATTGTAATAAGTTAATAAAAAAATTCAACTTTTTTCAAAAAAGGTCTTGACAAGAGCGAATACTTTTAGTATAATATGTTGGCAAGGTAAGAAAACCTTCTCAAATTTGCGAGAGTGGCGGAATTGGTAGACGCGCACGTTTGAGGGGCGTGTGATTCGCTCGTACGGGTTCAAGTCCCGTTTCTCGCACCATAAAAAAGACGGTCAGACGGCCGTCTTTTTTTATGGTGTAAAAGAGAAACGGGGCTTGAAGCGGGAGTGGTGTTGAATGACCATTCGGGGAATGGTCAGATCCGCGTACGGACCGAGTCCGCAGACGAGACCCAGTCCCGTTTCTCGCATTTGTTTTGCAAAGCACAAACAAAAATAAGATTAATAATGATTTGCAAAATTCAAGAGCAAGTCCCGTTTCTCGTAGAACCATTCTAATCAGTCACACTTGCAAAGAAGTCTATTTTATGCTACAATGATAAAAGAGGTGAGTTTTATGAGCATATGGACGATTAAGGAAGAACAATATTATGAAAATACATACGACATTTTAAATTTCTTACTTGAAGAATATTCAAGAATATTTGGCACGGATATAATGTATAAAGAACCCTGCCTTATCTATAACGATAAAAATGCTCATTGCCCGAGATTTAATATTTCCCCAATGTATATAAGACTCCATCAGCAAAGTTTTAATTTTTGGTCACAGACAATTTATCAACTCTCACACGAACTTTGTCACTACGCAATGCACCAAGCAAAAAAAGATAAATATGTGTGGCTTTCTTGGTTCGAGGAAATTGTTTGCGAGGCAATGTCGCTTTATGCCCTTGAATATGCAACATATTATTGGTACAAGTGCAGACTTTCTACGATAAATCGCGAGTTTTACAAATCTAATGCAGAGTATTTAGGTATAATCCTTGCAGAACCATCAACTAACGGATTTGAAAAATGCAACACTATTAGCAAATTAAGAGAATACGAGCAAAATAGATACTCCGAAAGTCGCAGAGAAACTCACGCAAGGGAAAGAAAAATAATCTATGCCTTCATTTCTGCAAACCCACTTGAAGCAAGATGTTTTCTTGACTATGAAAAATATGTAAATCCCGACAAACTTACAATAAATTTTGATGCGTGGAAAAAGGACAACCCCTGCGTGCTTGTGAGTGAACTTTCCAAACTTCAACCAGTAAAAATGTAGAAAAGACGGTCGATAGACCGTCTTTTTATTTGTGCTTTCTAACCTTTAAAAAATTCATTAAAATATATGCGCCGAGCAAAACGATAACTGATATCGCCAAGATAATATACATACTTGAAATACTTACTTGGTTGTCAAAGAAATAAATATTGCAATCAAGCATATCTTTAAAGCCATCAATAGGAATAGGCACAGGAATTCTTTCGTTTTGAATATTATCTAAAACACCATTTAGCGCGTGATTTCGAAGGAGTGAAGTCCCGTAAGTGCCTGGTAAAAACATTACACCATTTTGTAGTCCTTCACCAAAAGATGAAATAGGCATATAAGCACCGCAAATGAAGCCGTACCCCGCGCTAATTATAGTTCCAACAGCCGAAATTTGTCCTTGCGTTGACAAGAAAAAATTAATAACCGACGAGAGCGCAGTTCCAAACATAACAAGAAGGAAAACATCGACAATTATTAAAACAACATCGACAAAAGATAAGAACCAACCAACAACCGAAAGGTATAAAAGACAAATCGCAGTTGACGCAAGACAAATTATAAGTGTCGATATAAGAGTTGAAATATAATAGCCGAGAGAAAGAACATAAGAGCCAACAGGAGCGATGGTTAAATCCTTAATCGTCTTGTTTGCCTTGTCTTGAACCATTAAAAAGTTCGAGCAAAATGCAACAGTAACACAAGAAACAGCAAGAATAGAAGAAACGAGTTGCCCACCAACAAGCCCACCTATTTGCTCATCTGATAAAGTGATACCTTGTGGCAAAGCGGACACAAAACTATCTTTGAATACATTTCCAAGAAAAGTTGCATAGAGAACAAGTAAAATTGCAGGAGTTATAAGAGCCGTAAAAAACATACCCTTATCCTTGAAAAACAATTTCACATTTCTTTTTATAAGAGTTGTAAGAGTTTTCATTTTTCCTCACCTCCGACAAGCGCTTTTCCTG
Organism: Eubacteriales bacterium; assembly: GCA_045531105.1. Classification (GTDB taxonomy): domain Bacteria; phylum Bacillota; class Clostridia; order Oscillospirales; family CAG-272; genus RGIG2000. The sequence goes on from JAZSDJ010000173.1 coordinate 6,063, forward strand.
TGACGGAAAGGAAAACATCGTCCATTTTTCCTTTGGTAATTTCATAGTCGCAAAATAGCGAAGGATTTTTTAAAATCAGTTCAGTCGCTGTTTTTGTGTCTGGAACAGAAATACGAAAAGCGTCACGAATTTTCTCATAAGAAAATCCAAGTGATTTGATTTCGCCCTCGCTTGCGCTATAAATTGTAATAAAGTCGCCAGTGTGTGCATTTTTGAGTTCAAGAGGAGTTCCTTCGGCACAAATCTTTCCACTGTCTAAAATAACGATATAATCCGCTTCTGATGCTTCTTCCATATAGTGAGTAGTTAAAAATATAGTCATATTTTCACTTCGTTTGAGGTCGAAAATTACATTCCAAAGAATTTTTCTTGTTCTTGGGTCAAGACCAGTTGTAGGTTCGTCAAGAATAAGGATTTTTGGCTTGTGAAGAAGCGCCCTTGCAACATCAATTCGTCTGCGTTGACCGCCTGATAATTTGCCAAGAGTTCTATAAAGTAAATCTTCAAAATCAAGAATTTTTGCAAGATGCGAAAGCCTTTTTTTAAAATCTTCTCCAACAATTCCGTAAAGAGATGCACGGCTTTGTAAATTGTCATAAACAGAAAGGGCAGAGTCAAGTAAGGACTCTTGAAAAACAACCCCGATATCTTCCTTGATAAAATCAATGCCTTTTTCAAGGTCGTGTCCGTTTATTATAACACTACCTTCGTCTTTTGAAAGCCAACCACACATTATGTTAATAGTCGTAGATTTTCCCGCACCATTTATACCAAGAAAAGCAAAAAGTTCGCCTTCTTTAACTCTAAAACTAAGGTCGGAAACTGCTTTGACTTCGCCAAAAGTCTTGCTCAAATGATTAATTTCAATAATGTTTTCCATATCTCACACTCCTTGAAAATATTTTACCTCGAAATCAAAATAAAATCAACCCCGTTTGCGTATTCGGTATAAAAAACAAATTAAACGGCAAAAGTGCCGTCTAATCAATTTGTGCTTTTTGCATTCTTTTCCAATTTATAAAACTATAAATATCATTTATTAAAAAGGCAGTGAAGCAAATTATAACCGAAAGATAAGAAATGTCCTCTATTGAGGCAAGAATCCAAAGCACGATAAGCACAACGTCATTTACAGCGTACGCAAGAGCAAAGTAAGGGGAACGCCTGAAAAGGAAATATGCTGCAAAGAAACTTGTAGTAACAGAAAGA
>JAZSDJ010000186.1:0-4374 GCA_045531105.1 Eubacteriales bacterium
CATGGCTACGATCCGACTTGTCTTTATAACTAACACCGTTTATGCTTATGCTTTCGGGGTGTTGGTTTTCTTGTTCGTCAAAAACAAATGTCAAGTTTGTAATGTTGCTACCTGTTATTACTATGCGATAAGGTGTTTTAAAATAACCACTATTATCTGAAAAGGCATCTCCTATATAATAACTAACCTTTTTGCTCTTAAAAACACCACCACTACCCAACTTGGTTTTGCCGAGAAAGAATGGATTTGCTCCACTCTTTTTCGTGCCAACCACCGATGATATATCGCTCGCAATCCTATGAGCATTATTATTTATAGTCGCTCTTAAAGATGAGTTTTGACCCTCTAACAAGTTTATCGTTGCAGATAAGGTTATCATTCTGCGCTTTCTCCCCAAATTGCATAAAGTGTTGTATCTTTTCTAAACATATATGCATCTTCGTCTATATATTTAAAGCCTGTGTCATTTGCGTTTTCGCACCAATGCTTAAATTTGTATTTATCTCCAAAGGTTATTGTGCTTATTCTTGTAGAAACCTTTTTGCCATCACTTTGAGTTACCTCTAAAATGGCACTATCTCCAACAGGAAGTGCGAGATTTATGGGAATTTGCTCGGTTATGCTTTTTGCATCGCTCCAATAAACACCGCTCGGTACATTCAAATTATATGTTATGCTTGCCATTTTTACTTCGCTATTAGTGCCAACCATTTCAACCACATAATCTTGAACACCAAGCAATTCTATGGCATCTTCGTTTCCGTTAAGTGCTTCCACCATAGTCCAAAGTTTTGGCATTTCTTCGGTAGAAAAATACATTTTGTTGGTAGTTGTTTCGTCATATACCACATCATAGCAAGTAACTGTAAACTCGTTTTTGCTATAAAGCAATTTCATAAGTGTCCTATAACTATCTATTGACATCATTGAAAAGTCTATTTTCAAGTGTGGTGTCAAGAAGGTTGCGTAGGAATTGAGATTTCCTATCGTTCCATCTCCACTACGCACAGGACTTTTTACATAGGACTTTTCCCAAAGGAACGAAAAGGCTTTATAGTCCGTAAACTCGTTACCGTTTATAATAACCCTATCAATTCCAACGGCTCTATACGCATTCGCTCTGCCTTTAGGGGTCAATCTCAAAATATCTATAACTTTCATTCAATCAACCCCCTTATGCTTTGCTCCACGCATATCCGTGTTGTTTTGCGTGTTCGGTTGTGTTCTTATATACCTTTTCTCCGTCAAGGTTGAGTGTTACCTCGATTTTGCCATTGTTGGAACTTCCGTATCTCACAAGCGCATTGTAAAAGGATTGCTCCATTTGCTTTACATTCGTAACCTCGGTTATTCCATTAGTGTTCGAAACAACTTCCGTTCCTGCCTCGCCTGCCACAAACATTGTGCCTCTATCGACTTTTCCGCCATTTGCGTATGTTGGTGTTCTGTTAAGTTGAAGGTTAGAAATATAATCAGACAAATTCCAATTAGACCAAATATTTCCTATTCTATTTCCAAGACCTTCCCAATCCCAAGTGAACAAAGAATGTAATATTTCTGCAATTGTTTGTACTGCTTTAACAATAACTTCCAAAGGAGCAACAAAAACAATAAGAACATACTCTATTCCATTTATCAACTCGTTAGCAATAGTAGAAACAAGCCAAGATATTGCATATATTATATCAAATATAGGCTCTAAAATGCTTAATACTTTTGAAAGTGTACTTAAAATATTAAGAATGTTGACACCACCTTTTGATGCAGTATCAAGACTTAATCTAATCATTTTTAGCAAGGGAACAAAAGCATCTGATATTTCTATTATGAACTCTGCAACGACAGGCAAAACTTGCGCACCAATATCTGCAAGAATTAAGAATATATCAAACAAAATCGGCATCAATTTTTTTGCTATTTTTGAAACTTCTGTAAAAATTATTTTTGTTTGAGTTTTTAAATCTTCATTGTTAAAAATGCCTTGTATATATTCTATTGCGTTTGATGTTGCCAACCACGCATTCGCCATATTCCTTGCATCCATACTTGCATTGTCAAGAATGGTGTTGAAGTTAGAAAGTGCGTTCAATAGTTTTTCGTCAAAACCGAATGAATTTTCCTCTGCGCTTGAACTCAACGAACGGAATTTATCGAAGTCAAGGAGTTTTCCCTTTACCTCGTCAATTGCTTTGCCTGCATCTAATGCACCTTCGGTTGTGCTTTCAAAAACATCTCCACCAAAGTGTTCGATTGCGCCCATACTCTCGGCAAGAGCTTTTAAAGTGTCGCCCACAAAAATCAACACGGCATTTATCTTAACCATTATTCCACTTTGTCTAATGGAATATGTCAAGAGAATACCTGCGTACGATTTTATTTGTTGCCAAGCCTCTGCCATTACTCTGCTTTGGTTGGCAAAACTTTCCATTGTTTTATCCAAGTCGCCTATCGCGCCACTCTTATCCATTTGTTGGAATATCGCATAAATCGAGAGCAATTGTTTTTCAGTTCTCGTCAATTGGCGCATTGTCTTTGTGCCACCAAGCGATTGATAAAGTTGGAAAAGTGTGGTTTCCGTAATATCGTAACCTGCCACCGAACGAATTGGTCTAACCTGTCCTGCGAGGGCAGCTTGGAATTTTGTAAATGCTTGTTCAAATGTTACATTATAAAGTGAGGCATAGTCAAGAGCCATTTGGGTAATTCCCTCGCTCAATTGATATGCCATTGTGTCGCTTATTTGACCGAGAGAGCCAAGCATATTCTTGAAAATCGCTTGTGCGTTCATAAGTGTCTTTTCACTTATTCCGTATGCCTCGTTCATTTTGTTTACGAACTCGGTTGCGACATCAAGGTTGCTTCCCATAGCAGTTTCCCAAAGGTTAAGGGTTTCGCTATAATTCGCACCCTCTTGGGCGATATTTGCCACAACTCTACCAAGTCTGCGCCCCATATATATTGCAGTAGTCCAACGAGCAATATTCAAAATTCCCATTGATGCCCTTGAACTTCTGCCTCTCGAACTTCCACCACCCATTCCTAATTCACTTGATATTTGGGATAGGTTTGATGTGTCTATGCTCTTTAAAGAACTTTGGAGCAAGTTTAGCTTTTTAATAACTGCACTTATAGACCTTGTAGCACCTGATGTGCTACCTTTAATATCTACAAATAACTCGCCTGCTTTATGTGCCATAACTTGCTCCTTATATATTATCTATTGAATAGCCAAGCATTTTGCTCGGCTTGTTGTTTTCTAAATTCTTCTTCGAGATTATCTTTTGTGATTTTCGGTTTCAAATACTTTTCCATAGGGTCTTTCCATTCGGGGTATTCTGCCTTTTGTTGACCTTTCTTGGCAAAAGCATTAGCCATTACTACTGCGTGAGCAATATGGTTGTATTGTCCTTGCACCCAAGCACTATAAGAAACATTTCGATAATAGGCTTTTTGATAAACCTCTAACAATCGAATGTCCTCGTGCCAAAACTCGTGCATAGTCATTCCGTATTGTATTGCTAATGGCAAAACCTCGTCATAAAAGTAATCGTAAAGGTCTATCTTCTCATTTTTATCTTGTTGCGATTTTTGGCTTTCTCCTCTGCCCTCTGTCGCATTTGAGATAAAAAAGAGTTTTCGTCAACCTCGTTGCTTTCCTCATTAAATAGGCAATCGCTCATATATGAAAGCCATTCTTTAATTTGGTTTTGGTTTTTAAGGGTGTTAGCGAACTTCTCCCAAAGTTCAGTACCCTTAACTTCGTTTCCGTCAAAATATTGCTCTGCAAGTCCTTTGATTGCTATTTTTTCGAGCAAATCAAATCCTGCCTTTTCGAGCAAAGCCGTGCTTTGTGTTTCGGTTTCAAACACGGTAAGTTCGGCAAGAGCCTTGTCATAAAGTGCCTTTGCCTTTAAGTATTTTCTCTCATCTTCATCGTCAAAAGTTTCAAAATACTTTTGTTCGAGTTCCAATGTCTTTTCTGCGTACTTTTGAACATCTCCAATAAGAGCCTGTGATTTAATTGCGTTTGCCTTGTCTGCGTTTGACAATTCGCTCTCATTTGCGAGTTTGTTATATTCGGCAAGAAGGTATCTTGTCTTTCTTATTTCGTATCTTTGTCCGTCAAGTTCAAAAAATGGTGTAAGTTTCATAATTATTCTCCTCTATGGGTATTTTATGATTTAATTTATTCTGCTTCTACATATACAGTAGTAGTCCACGGTGCGTAGGTTTCTGCGCTATCGTAAACTGTGATTGCGTAAAGTCCTTCTGCTGAAATTGTGGACTTTTTAGCATCGGTAGTAACAAGACTTGCAATTGCATCTGTTTCTGCGTTATTATCGCCAATCTTAACCATTTTGTAAGATGGAGTGA
>JAZSDJ010000107.1:0-13967 GCA_045531105.1 Eubacteriales bacterium
AAAATATGTCTCCTTATAAAAATACTTAATATTATAATACTCTTTTTTGATAATTTTGTCAACCTTTATCGCATAAAAACACTCAATTTGGCAAGACTATTTTTTGACAAAAAAATTTAAAAGAGGTGATTTTGTGAACAAAGAAGAATACAAAGAATATGTCAAAAGGCGTTCTAAACATTCTGCCTCACCAAAAAACTGTTTATTTGCTTTTTTGATAGGTGGAACTATTTGCACATTAGGCGAAGTTTTAAAGGTTTTATACACACATCTTGGGATTTCCGAGCAAAACGCTACCATTCTTGTATCAATTTCGCTAATTGGTATTGCTGCTATTTTGACGGGTTTGGGTATTTTCGATAAAATTGCAAAAGTGGCAGGGGCAGGAACTCTTGTGCCTATTACGGGCTTTGCTAACTCTGTCGTTTCCCCTGCCATTGATACAAAAAGTGAAGGATTTATTTTTGGTGTTGGTGCAAAAATTTTCACCATCGCTGGTCCTGTAATTTTATATGGTATTTTCTCAGGAGTTGTATACGGATTTGTTTATTATTTTTTGGGGTGATTTCAAATGAGAAATATTATAAAACTTGGTGCTTCTCCTCGCATAAGTTCATATTATAGTGTGGTTGGAAGTCACGAGCGAAACGGACCTCTTGGTGACAAATTTGACGAATACTCGCTTGACGACAAATTTGAAAAAGACTCTTGGGAAAAATCCGAGAGTGAAATGCAAAGGCTTGCAGTTTCAGGAGCATTAAAAAAAGGGGGTTTTAGAGACACTGACATAGATTTACTTCTTGCTGGCGATTTGTTAAATCAGTGTGTTGGTTCAAACTATGGTCTTGTGGATTTTGATATACCTTATATAGGATTATATGGCGCTTGTTCAACTTGTGCGCTTGGGCTTGCCCTTGCATCTTTATTATATAATGGTGGGGCTTGTAAAAGATGCGCTTGTGTCACTTCTTCACACTTTTGCGCAAGTGAAAGACAGTTCAGATTTCCGCTTGAATATGGTGGTCAACGCACTCCCACTTCTCAATGGACAGTAACTGGTTCTGGTGCATTTGTTATCAGTGGCAAAGGAAATGTAGCAATTAAAGAAATAGTCTTTGGTAAAAGCATTGATATGGGAATTACCGATATTAACAATATGGGTGCTGCGATGGCTCCCGCTTGCATTGATACTATAAAAAGATACTTTGAAGAATCGGAATATACAGTTAATGATTTCGATTTGATTGTGAGCGGAGACCTTGGCTATGAAGGAAGTAAAATCTTAAAAGATTTATTACTTGCTGAGGGAATTGACATAAGAGAAAACCACAACGACTGCGGTCTTATGATATATGATTTAGAAAGGCAAGACAAGCATGCTGGTGGAAGTGGATGCGGTTGCAGTGCAAGTGTTTTAGCGGGTGATATCATGAGAAGAATGGAGTCAAAAGAATTGCACAGGGTGCTTTTTATTGGCACAGGAGCGCTTATGAGTCCTCTCACTTTATATCAAGGTGGTTCTATTCCCGCTGTCGCTCACTTAGTTTGTTTAGAAGGAGTTGATAATAATGCTTAATTTCCTTTGGACGTTTTTAGTAGGTGGTATTCTTTGTGTTATTGCACAAATTTTGATAGACAAAACCAATATAACGCCTGCAAGAATTTTGGTGCTATATGTTTGTTCTGGCGTTGTTTTAACCGCGATTGGTCTTTATGAGCCGTTGGTTGATTTTGCAGGAAGTGGCGCGACTGTTCCTCTCACTGGATTTGGCTACGCTATCGCAAAAGGTGTCGAGCGTGCCATTGATAAAGATGGAGCCATTGGAATTGTAACAGGCGGTCTTACAGCCACGTCTGGTGGTATCACTGTCGCTATTTGTTTAGGTCTGATTATGTCGCTTATTTTTTCGAGCAAGCCAAAAAATTAAAAGGATTTCGCAAATTGCGAAATCCTTTTTGCCTTTATAGAATTAAAATCTTCCTCCGCCACCGCCACTTCTTCGTCCGCCAGAGCGAGATCCTGAACTACTTTTGGGTTTTGCGACTCTTCTCACGGTACTATAAAGATACATATCTCTTGACAAAGTAAGGTTAAATGAGCCTTCTTTTATATAACGAGTTGCATTTTTTTGTGGTCTTGCGTTGTTCATCGCTCTTCTCATGAGCAAAATAGTTATAACGCCAACACCTATTGCAAGTATTATAGATATTACAATACCTGTTCTAAACGCATAAATATCAAAATTTTCGAGGTCCTTGTACTCTTGTAAAATCTCATCAGATTTGGTAGCAAAAGCCATTGAAGCACCATAAAAATCATCTATTGATAAAAGAGGTAGTATTTCATTTTCAAGTTTCTTAAATTTTCCGTGGGCAAATGCGTCATTTGCATCACCTGTTAAGCGAATATAATATTCTCTTTTACTTTTGCTTATCAAAAGAAGGACTCCTGTGCCTTCTTCGCCATATCCATAATAATTACTGTCATAATAATATTCGGCATACGACTCAGCGTCTTTCGAGCCAAATGAACTTGCGGTAAGAACAACAAGTTCGCATTGATATTTTTCAGAGATATTTTTAAGGACATATGCGAGTTCAAGTTCCTCTTGTGTTGTAAAAATATCCTCTTTATCCACTACCAAAGGGTTTGTTCCCGCAGCAAAAGAAACAACTGAAAATGCAAAAAGCATTATGGAAAAAATCAGCATTACTATTACGGTTTTTGTAGTCTTTTTCATACACATCTCCCCCTTATAACAATGCTGACAGAAGCGAGATTAGTGTGCCAAGAATTGCTGTTGTTCCTGCAACAAAACCAAACCAACCCCAACTTTTCTTTGTTGATATTGGAAGTTCGCCAACGAATTTACCCGTTTGTCCATTCATTGCGAAAGTATATGTTTTGTCATTATACTTTGTGTTAATTACCCATACTGGCAACAATGCATAACCCGTTTTTCCGTTTACAAGTCTTACGCTTGTGCTTTGTGGAGTAACCGTTGTATAGCCACCCGTTGTGGATGCGAAAATATTTAGCGTACTTGTTCTTATTCTTTCATTTGCGTGAGATGAAGCCATTTTGGGATCAACATCATATTTTTCGGCAACAAATCCTGCAAGATAGGGCATATTAAACTCAACCATTTCGTTATAATTGAATGGTTCTATTGATTCCATATATGTATCATCCATTTTTGATGAACCATCAGCAGGAACTTTTTCAAAAGATAAATCTCCTGCCCTTGTCAAAAGAAAATGCGATGTTTTAGTATATCTATAATTGCTATCGGACCATGTGCGAACTCGTGTTGCGCGATATCTTATTTGGGAATTTGTATCACAGTCGTACAACCAAAACGGAACATACACTCCCTCTATTTTTTCAATAGTATGCAAATGTTTAAAGTCTTTGGGCAAAAGAGGTTTCTTTTTCATAAAGTTTTGAAATCCAGTTTGCGCCTCTTCTTTACTGATACTAAATGGTATTACATAATCAGGTTTGAGAGAGCCAGAAAGTTTACCAGAAATAATCACAGGAGCGCCACAATACGGACACTTGGTTGCCGCTGTTGTTTTATCAGCCACAATTTCGCCAGCACACGAGGAACAGGTATAAACATCTAATTGTTCGTCTTCTTTCCAACCTTCGTTTGCGTTTCGGCTTGCATATTCGTCCCATGATGGTTCGGAAATATTTTTGCTTTCCGCATCAGCCTCGTTAAAATCCTTTATCGCATCGACATCAAATTCGGTGTTGCAATATGGGCATACAAGTTTTTGTGTTTCAGAATCAAATGATATCGCTCCGCTACAACACGGGCATTTGTATTCTACGAGTGTATTATTCAACTTTTATCTTCCTTTACTTAATATCGGAATTATCAAAAATATCGCCACATTCTGGACAGAATTTAGGTGGATTTTTAGGATCTTCTGGTTCCCAACCACATTTATCGCATTGATAAAGAGGAGCGTTGATTGGCTTTTTAGCCCCGCACTCTTGACAGAATTTGCCTCTATTTATTGTTCCGCAAGAAGAACAAGTCCAACCATTGATTTCAGGTTTTTTAGAGCCACATTCTTGACAGAACTTCCCAACATTCATCGCTCCACAAGCACTACATTTCCAACCATTTTCTGCATCAGATTTTTGAGGCGCATTTTTAGATTGAGATTGAGCCATTTGGAAAAGTTGGTTCGCGTTCATTCCACCTGCATTTTGAGCCATTCCCATACCCATAAAGCCCATCATAGCACCATTCTCGTTTGATGCCGCAGCCTTCATTGCATCCGCTTGTGCGCCGACCATTGTTGCCGCCGCCATTGAAGGATCTCTCATAATTGCTCTTTTTTGAAGTTCTTTTATCATATCTTCATCTTCTTTTGATGCATTAACTGTATTAATACCAAAAGATGCGATTTCAATGCCACGAAGTTCTCTCCATTTTGCAGAAAGTTCTTCGTTAAGTGCCTCCGCTATTTCAGTTGTATGACCTGGAAGTGCAGAATAACGAACTCCCTTTGCAGAAATTTTTGCAAAAGCGGGTTGAAGCGCTGTCAAAAGTTCGCTTTTCAACTGACTATCAATATTTGAACGATTATATGAATTTTCTACATTTCCACAAACATTTGTATAGAACAAGATTGGATCACTTACTCTATATGAAAATTCACCATTACATCTTATTGAAATATCTATGTCCAAACCGATATTCGCATCAACAACACGGAAAGGAACAGGACTTGCTGTGCCGTATTTATTTCCTATAAGTTCCTTTGTATTTATATAGTAAACTCTTTGGTCTTTTCCTGTGTCTCCACCAAATGTAAAACGCTTACCTATTGTTTTAAAGGTATCAAGAAGTCCTTGACCGAAACGACCTGCAAATATGCTTGGTTCTGTCGATGTGTCCCAAGTAAATTCTCCCGCTTCTGCACAAACTTCGACTACTTTTCCTTGCTCAACAATCATCATACATTGTCCGTCTGCTACTGAAATCACAGAGCCATTTGAGATGATATTGTCCTCTCCTTTTTTGTTTGATGAACGCTTTTTACTTGTTTGTTTTTGTCCTTTTGCAACTATTGTGTTAGCATCAAGAGAGTCACAATAAAAGTACTCTTTCCATTGGTCTGCGAATGCGCCTCCTGTGGCGCCAATTATTGCTTTAATAAGTCCCATTTTTTTCTCCTTTAAGCATAAAGGCGTGCAGAAGCACGCCTTTGATATTAAAATTTCTTAGCGTTTGCTTTAATAAAATCAACAAGTGTCATTGTTTTTGCTGAACTTTCAGGTGTTACAAAATCAGGTTTTGTTCCATTATGAATACAATCGACAAAATATTGGATTTCGTTAAGGTAACCATTATCGTTGCCAATATTTATTCCAAGGTCAACTTCTTTTGCATCTTCTTTTTGTTCTGCAACCACTTCTGTGCCATTTTTATAAAGTTTACCATTGTTTTCGACATAGCCGTTTTCAAACACTGCAAGGAATGTTGCGTGGAAAGGAATGTCAGCATTATACCAACAACCTTCGCAACTTACAAGTGTTTCGCCATAAAGCATATCTGTTTGAGCGTAATCGTTATTGTTTTTAATTCCTGTATTGAATGCAACGACACTGTTTGGCATGCCGAGAATGCTTTGAACATAGTCAATATCGTGAATTGAAAGGTCCGTGATAACTCCTCCGCTACGCTTTTCATCTCTCATCCAATCTTCCCAACTCCAAGTTGGAATAGCAGAGATACGCTTCATGTCAAGACGAAGAAGTTTTCCAAGTTCTCCTGATTTAATTACTTCGCGAAGATATGCATAAGGTGCCATAAATCTTACAACATGGGCTGCCATAAAGTTTTTGTCAGTCTTCTTTGTTGCTTCAAGCACTTTTTTCGCTTCTTCGGCTGTAAGTGTCATTGGCTTTTCGCAAAGAACATGATATCCTTTTTTAAGACAATAGATTGCCATATCTGCATGAAGATAACTTGGTGTACAAATATCAATCATATCAAGTTCTTCATTTTCAAGCATTTCTTTATAATCAGCATATACTTTTACATCTGTGCCTTGTGTTTTTTCCTTTGCCATATCTTCTCTAACATCGGCAACGGCAACGAGTTTTGCGCCTTTTACTTCTTTATAATTTTCGTAATGGCATCCACCCATTCCACCAATTCCTATAAGACCTACTCTGATATCAGCCATTTAAAATATCCTCCAAGAATTTTTTTGCATAAATTATATCTTCAATTTGTTTTTCTCCATCGATTTCTCTCTCAATGGTGATTGATGCATCGTAACCGTGTTCAATGAGTTTTTTAATAAGCACTGGGAAGTTAGCACGACCATCTCCGATTCTCTTTTCTTCGCCAAGATAGTTAGGGTCTGTTGGGTATTCACCATCTTTTGCGTGAACTCCTCTTACATAATCACCAAAAATATCAACCGCGTCGCAAGGATTTGCTTTTCCGTAAAGAAGAAGGTTCGCAGGGTCAAGGTTGATACCAAGGTTACCTGTGCCTACATATTGAATTGTTCTTTTAAGTGTGATAGGTGTTTCTTGACCTGTTTCAAACAAGAGGAATTGTCCGTTTGCCTTGCAATATTCAGCGATATCGCGAATTGCAATAACAACTGCACGAAATTCATCTGTATCTGGGTTTTCTGGAAGGAATCCCATATGTGTTGCGACATCTACAACGCCAAGTTTCTTTGCGAAATCAGAACCTTTTTTGAGTTCTTCTATTCTTTTTGCTCTAAAATATGTAGGAACGATTCCAAGTGTATTATAGCCACGAGCAAAGTTCCATTGAGCCTCTCCACTCCAACCACACCAAACAGCGCTTATTTCAAGTCCATTTTCTTCTGTCGCTTTTTTTATTTTATCTGCCCATTCATCTGTGAAGAAATCAAAGTTCCAGCAACAGAGTTGGAAAGATTCAAATCCTAATTTTTTTACATCTGCAATCTTTTCGATAACATTATCGCCAAGATGCACCATTGTGCCAAGTTTCATACAGTTCTCCTTAAATTCAAAATCGTCTTTATGACTATTTTTAGTATATCACAATAAAAATACTTTTTCAATAATATATTGAAAATCCCTGAGATTTTTGCAACAAAAAAGGACCTTACAAGGTCCTTTTATCGTTTTTAATTATTCAGCGTCCTCAAAAGGCTTTTCGCATGCTGGGCAAATAACATCTTTTGGGTCTACATCGCTTGCGAAAATAACCTCTTCGCCACAGTGTGGGCACATTGCTTCAACAAATTCTTCGTCATCGCAACAGCAATCACAATCATCGTCGCAACAACAGTCGTCATCACAACAGCAATCGCAATCGTCATCGCAACAGTCGTCTGCATAGAGGTCTTCCTCTACATAGCCGAGATCTTCGTCGATTTCTTCGATATAATCGCCAAGAGTTGCAACCTCGTCATCAATGTCAGCAACAGTTTCGCAAATATCTCCAAGAAGGTCGATGATTGCGTTTATAACTTTTGCCTCTGGTTTGCTTTCATCAAGAGCAAGTCCTTCTGCAAGTCCTTTGATATATGCTACCTTTTCAAGAATATCCATTTCCATTGTTCATTCCTCCTTAAATTCAATGTAAATTGCAAATTTAATAAGTAAAATTATTTGTTTACACGTTCAAGATATTCGCCAACTCTTGTATCAATTCTGATAAGGTCACCTTCGTTGATAAAGATTGGAACTCTAACAACTGCACCTGTTTCAAGAGTTGCAGCCTTTGTTACGTTTGTTGCTGTATCGCCACGAACGCCTGGCTCTGTTTCTGTTACATAAAGTTCAACAAATGTTGGTGGTTCAACTGCAAAAATTTCACCTTTAAGTGATGAAAGTTTGCACATTTCCATTTCTTTTACAAATTTGAAGTTATCTCCAAGTTTATGTGCATCAACTGGAATCATTTCGTATGATTCCATGTCCATAAAGTAATAGAGGTCTCCGTCATTGTAACTGTATTGAAGTTCTCTACGCTCAACAGAAACTGTTTCAAATTTTGCTGTTGGGTTGAAAGAAGCCTCACGAATTGCGCCTGTTACAACGTCTCTGTATTTTGTTCTTACAAATGCTGCGCCTTTACCTGGTTTTACATGTTGGAATTCAATTACTTGATATACTTTACCTTCCATTTCAAAGGTAACGCCGTTTCTAAAATCTCCTGCTGTAATCATCTGTCTTTTCCTTTTCTTGGCGTTTTAGTATTTTACTGTGACAGTCCGCCACAACTGTCCACAAAATTTACAATAGTATTTTACTATAAATTAAATAATATTGCAATAGGTTTTGAAATATTTGTATGAAAAATCAGCAAATTTCAATGAGTTCTTTCGGGCTTTTTGTAAGATTTCGAATTTCTCCCTCTTTTATTATAACCAAATCCTCTATTCTACAACCATATTTTCCACCAATATATATACCTGGTTCTACGGTTACGACATTGCCAGGGACTAAAATGCGTTGATTTCGCCAACTAAGATTAGGGGACTCATGAATTTCAAGTCCCACCCCGTGTCCAAGAGAATGCCCAAAACAGCCTTTATAATTTTCATCAATTATATCTCTTGCAACCTTGTCCGCGTCCGCTCCTGTTACGCCATCTCTTAACATATCAAGAACGCTTCGCTGTGCTTTAAGCACGGTGTTATAAAGTTTCTTCATTTCATCGTCCGCTTTGCCTATGCATATTGTTCTTGTCATATCAGAATGATAGCCATCATACAAAGCGCCAAAATCCATTGTTAAAAATCCCTTTTTTAGCCTTGTGTCGCTTGGCGTTCCGTGAGGCATAGATGACTTTTCTCCGCTTATTGCAATCGTTTCAAAACTCTTATCTTGCGCTCCGTGCTTGCGCATATAATATTCAAGTTCAGCACTAAGCTCATTTTCTGTCATTGTAGGGGTAATTATTTTTAAAACATGTGCAAAAGCCCCATCTGTAATTTCTTGCGCAATCGCGATTTTTTCAAGTTCTCTCGGCGTTTTCACCTCGCGCATTTTTTCGATTGTTCTACCTATGGGTTTCAAATTAGCATTTAATTTGTTTGAAATTTTATCGTGCAAAGAATAGGTCAGTCTTGTATCTTCAAAGCCTATATTTTTGATTTTTTCGTTTGAAATAATTGATTTTATTTGTTCTAAATCAAGAGACGTTTCAAATATCGAGTATATTTTTCCTATCGTTTTTTGTGCGATTTCGATATACCTAAAATCCTCAAACGCGTATGCTTTTTCACGAGTTATAAAAAGTGAGCCATCGCAGTTGTCAAATTCTGCAAAATATCGATGGCTTACGCTTGATGTAATAAGGCACGCATCTATTTCAAGTGCGTCAAATTGTTCTCTTATTTTTTCAATTTTATTAAGCATAAAATCACCTCTTTTATATTTTACCATACTTGGAATCATATGTTCAAGCGTTTTGTTGACTTTTTGGATTTAATGTGGTACAATATTATTGTAATTTTGACAAGTAAGGAGATAATCTATGAAAAAAATTATTGCTTTTGCAATGATTTTGTGTTTTATATTTGCATGTTTTTCTTGTGCGATTATTGATGAGCCTTCTTCGAGTGAAAATTCAAGTTCAAGCAAAGAAAGTTCAAGTTCTTCTAAAAAAGAGGAGTCATCCTCATCAAAGAACGAGAGTTCATCAAGTAAGGAAGAAACAAGTTCTTCAACCGAAGAAAGTTCCTTATCAACAAGTGTTGAAGAATCTTCAAGCGAAGAAGAAATTGTTGTACCAACTATCACTGAATTTGGCGAGTTCTCTTCCGCTATCCATAAAACATTTGCTTCCGCTGACAGACAAAGACAGATGTCAATGTCAAGAAAGGCTTACAACGCTGGTAGTTCTTATTCACAAAGTCAAATCAACGCAATCGTTTCAAATGCAAAACTTATCAAAAGTGGCGGCGAAATGTTAGGTTACAAAAACGCAAGTGGTTTTATTGACCATTTTCTTGAAGGTACTGGCGAGAATTATATTATCAACATGTCCGCTTTTTTAAGTGATACAACTGCAAACTTAAACAGGCGTAATTCTCTTGGTGACGCTCTAAGGGCTTGCGAGGCATTAGCGTGCAAGGGACAAAGCATTAATGTATTTCAAAAACTTGAAATTGTTCATCACAACTTAACAGGTGACTGGAAATTTGCTCTTGGCTCATACTTTTCAAGTATAGAAGTGCAAAATTTAACATTTGATGGTGAAAAATATAGCGCTACTTTTATCTACAAAGTAACTGATTATTACAACTGGGATTCTGATGATAGCAACAGCGTATTTTCTGGCATTGCGGGCGCTTTGACAGGAAACATTTCTCCAAAAGATTTGCATCAATTACATCGTGTAGGAAAGGCAAAAGAATTCTTATCTGTTGGCGAGATTTCGTATTCTGTTGAATGGACAAAGGGACAAAGTTCTCTTGATGTTTTTGGTCAATAAAAAACGCATCGGATTTGCCGATGCGTTTTCTTTCTGTTTTACTAAATCTTTGGTTTTATTTTAGCAAATCTTTGATGATTTCTGATGCGACTATGAGTCCAACAACAGATGGAATAAAAGCGCACGAGCCAGGGGCGCGTTTTTTTCCTGTTTCCTTGCTTTCATTCGTAATCGGTTGTTCTTTGGAATATACAACTTTGAGGTGTTTTACACCTCTTTTTTTGAGTTCTGTTCGCATTACTCTTGCAAGCGGGCAAACAGAAGTTTTATAAATATCGCTTACTTCAAATGCACAAGGGTCTATTTTATTTCCTGCACCCATTGAAGAAATGATTGGCGTATTTGATTTTTGTGCTTGAATTACGAGTTCAATTTTACCACTTACTGTATCTATTGCGTCAACTATGTAGTCGTATTTCGAGAAGTCAAACACATGTGAATTTTCAGGAAGATAAAATGTATTATATGTGGTAACTTGAACGCTTGGGTTTATGTCTAACATTCGCTCTTTCATCACTTCGGTCTTCGCTTTTCCCACAGTCGAATGAAGGGCGATGATTTGACGATTTATATTTGATAGCGAAACTGTATCGTTATCAACGACATCAATCGTTCCTACTCCACTTCTTGCAAGCGCCTCGCACACATAGCCACCGACGCCACCAACACCAAAAACAAGAACTTTCTTATTTTTTAAAGTTTCTGTGCTATCTTGTCCAAAAAGCATTTCGGTTCTTGAAAATTCTTCCATAATGACTCCTATTAAAATTTAATAACAATCATATATTAACACACATTTTTTAAAAAGTCAAATTTTATTAAGTATTTGCATATATTTTACTGATTGTGTGGTGATTTTTCTATTAACAGATATCAAAAATATTTTTTCAATGGTCTTTTACTTTCCTGTGCTGCTTTAATAATGAGGGCGATAAGTGTCGCTTTTCACGCATATCTTTCCTCGCGAATTGGCGAGGTTGGTATGGGTCTTATAACTCTTTGTTCTGGCATATATGGTTTCGCTATTACTTTTGCTTGTTCTGGAATAAACTTAGCGATTACTCGTCTTATTTCTGCCGACATCGCCACAAATGGTGGGCGAAGTGGAAAAATTATGCGTTGTGCTATAATTTACTGCTTATTCTTTTCGATTAGTGCAAGTGTGATATTATTTTCTTGTGCTAATTTTATTGGCGAAGGCATTTTAGGCGATGCGAGAGTGACTCCTTCAATTAAACTTTTTGCATTTTCGTTGTGTCCTATTTCGATATCAAGTGCGTTAAACGGCTACTTTTGCGCTGTAAGACGCGTTTACAAGAATGTTATTGCCCAATTCTTTGAGCAAGGGGTAAGAATATCGGTAGTTTCGTATTTGCTTTTGATTTTAGCCCATCATGGACTTGAATTTTCTTGTGTCGCTGTTATTGGTGGTGGCGTTATAAGCGAATTCGCTTCTTTTGTTGTTTCATTTGTTCTTTATTTATTTGACAAAAAAATACATTTTACTAAGCAAAGTACAAATAACGGGGGCGAACTAAAAAAAATAGGTGCTATCGCCTTACCTGTGGCTATAAGTGCGTATGTGAGAAGTGCGCTTTCGACTATTGAGCATCTCGCTATTCCTTGGGGTTTAAGGCGTTGTGGTATTGATTATCAGACATCTATTGCATCTTATGGTATTTTGCACGGAATGGTTGTTCCTCTTTTACTTTTTCCTTCTGCTGTTTTAAGCGCATTTTCTTCACTTTTAGTTCCAGAACTTTCCTCGGCAAAGGAACTCGGTGATACAAAACGGATTAAATACATCGTTTCAAAGGTTTTTGCCGTTTCTTTGTTGTTCTCACTTGGAATAAGTGGTATTTTTGTTTCGTTTTCCTATGAACTTGGTTATTTTCTATATGGTAGTTATGAGGCGGGAGAATATATAAGGCTTTTATCTCCTCTTATTCCTCTTATGTATCTTGATGGTGCAGTCGATGCAATGTTAAAGGGGCTAGGTGAACAACTTTACACTATGAGAGTAAACATAACTGATTCTATAATTAGTGTTTTACTTATTATCATTCTCTTGCCTAACTTTGGAATCTCGGGCTATGTGGTTATAATTTTTATAACCGAACTCTTTAACACCTCGTTTAGTATAATTAAACTTTTGAATGTCACCAACATTAAAACTCCTATTGTAAAATGGGTGTTGAAGCCACTTTTAACTATTGTTTTATCTACACTTCTCGTTAGATTTTTAGTTGATTTTAATATTCTCACCAATCTTTTCGGTGTTGTTCCATATGGAAAAGGCTTTGTGTTTATGGAAATTTGTTTGAGCGCGATTTTTTATCTCCTTATTTCACTTATAATAGGGGCTATTTCAAAAGAAGATATTGACCTCGCCAAACGACTTGTGAAATCTTAACATATTAGTAAAATATTGTTCCTTGATTTGTTTTTTGGCATATGATACAATGTTAGAGTAAATTGTCGCGATTTTACAATTCAATTTAGACTTATCGATAAGAAAAGAAAGGATGTTTTTTGAAAAGATTTTTATCTGTTGCTTTGATATGTATCTCTTTGATTTCCGTCTTTTGTATATCGGCGAGCGCCTCATCTGGTGTTAGTATATATATAGAAGATAATAAATTTACAGGTGGTGTAAGAGTTACTGATAATACGACTTATGTTGGCATAAGAAGATTTGCAACTTCCTTGGACTCAAACGCGAAAGTAAATTATAATTACAGCACTCGCACTCTGACAATAAAAACCAACAATATGACAATTACCTGTAAAGATGGTGACAACTACATAGTTGCAAATGGCAGATATTTTTATTTTGATAAGCCGATTTACATGTATGGTGGCGTTATGTACGCTCCTATTTTAAATCTTTACAAGGCTTTTGGTGCGAAGATAAGTTGGGACAGTTCAATTCATGGTTTCAGGGTTTCAAGGAGTTCGGGCTACGTCGCTTCTGGAAACAGTTATTATCGTGATGACGAAGTGCTTTGGCTTGCGAGAATAATAAGTGCCGAAAGTCGTGGCGAGCCGTTGCTTGGCAAAATTGCCGTTGGTAATGTAATTTTAAACAGAGTCAAATCAAGTGCTTATCCTAATACTATTTATGGCGTAATTTTTGACAAGCGATATGGTGTGCAATTCTCACCTGTTTCTAATGGTACTATTTACAACACACCAACTGCCGAAAGCATTGTTGCTGCGAAAATTTGCCTTGAAGGTTATTCAATAAGTGGTGATATTCTTTACTTTGTAAATCCGAAAAAAGCACCAAACAGTTGGATTAGCAAAAATGGTATTCTGTTTACAACTATCGGAAATCACGCATTTTATATGTCTAAATAACAAAAAGCCGAGAAATTTCTCGGCTTTTTTCTTTTATTAAAGGTGGCTATGCTGATAGCATAGCAAGGCTTATTGCTTTTTAAAGAGTTGAGAGCATAACTGCCTTAATAGAAGTCGGATCGTAGCCAT
>JAZSDJ010000151.1:0-6613 GCA_045531105.1 Eubacteriales bacterium
AGGTTTCCTACCATATCAACCTGACATTTTGCCTTAAAGTACTTGTAAACGACAGGTATGATTGACGCTCTTACCCCATTTCTGTCGCAAATTGTAAGTATTTTTTGAGTTTTAGAATCTTCTCTTGATTCAAGAGATAATATAACCTCGTGTGGGTGATGTTCTTTGATAACCTTTTCAAGATCACTGTAATTACCAAGTTTCTTAAAACGTGGTTTTTCTTCATCAGATACACAACCGATTATACGATAACCGAAGTGAAGGTTATCATTAATTTGTCTTGCGTATTCCACTGCGCCATAGCCATTACCTACAATTAGCACATATTTCGGATTTTTATTTTTTATTCGAATATAGTGAAGAATTTTCGTTGCAATTATTTTTTTGATGCACAAAACAGCAAGTGAAATAATGCATATAGAAATCGAAAGAATAAAATTTTGAGTTGTAGGATTTGTAAGTAAACAAATAGCGATTACTGCAATTCCCATAACAAATGTTTGTGCTAAAAGAAGTTTAACAATTTGGGACATAAGTTTTTCCCAACGTTTCGCGGAATACAGGTCAAATATAAAGTATATCGCGCTGGCAACTATAACAAGAAGTACGCCAACTACGATTGATTCCTCGTTAATATTGTACCCAAGCCATTTCTCTGCTACAAAGTAGGAACCCGCAAGGACACAAGCGTTCAAAAAGAAATCGACAAAAGCGCCAAGATATTTTAAAGATGTCTTATTGTTTTGTACCATATCTTTCCTTCCTTATTTTTGAGTTTTTGAATACTCCTGATATTTATCACAAACTTCAATAGAAGGTCCACACTCAACAACTTTTCCATTTTCAATCCAAATTGTATTCTGACACAACTTTTTAATTTGCGTCATATTGTGTGAAACGATAATAAATGTAACTCCCTTACTTTGAAGTTCTTCTATTTTTTGTGTGCATTTTTGTTTGAAATTTTCGTCTCCAACGGCAAGTATTTCATCAACAAGCAAAATGTCAGGTTCTACATCTATTGCAATAGCAAAGCCAAGACGCGCCACCATTCCAGACGAAAAGTTTTTAAGCGGAACATCTACATATTCTTCGAGTTCTGCAAATTTTATAATGCTTGGAAATTTTTCTTTAATTTCTTTCTTGGTATAACCAAGAATTGCGCCATTTAAGAAAATATTCTCTTTGGCAGTCGCTTCATAATCAAAGCCTGCGCCAAGGTTAAGTAAAGGTGCGACTGAACCGTTTACTTTAACCGTTCCTTTGGTTGGGCGAATTATACCTGTTATTATTTTAAGAATTGTAGTCTTACCTGCACCATTATGCCCTATAAGACCAACACTTTCGCCTTTTTTTACGCTAAAAGAAATATCTTCGAGGATTCCTTTTTTCTTTTTCTTTATCTTTCCTCTTATAAGACGAACAAAAAATTCTTTTAAACTATCAATTTTTTCGGATTGCATATAAAATTGCATTCCTACCCCGTTAAGTTCTATTACAGGAACTTCTTCGGGTACTTCATTTTGAATGGAAAAATTATTATTTTCTTCCATAAGAAGCCTCCTGACCTTAACTTATATACTAAAAATGAATTTTCTCTTTGTAATGGTAAACACCAAAACACCTATAATTGCAAAAATCGCGCCTAATATATATAATTGTGACAATTCAGCGTGAACGGAAGTTTCTGCAACCGTGCCCAATTTAATTCTATATACGATATCCCTAAAATACTCAATAAAGTATGCCATTGGATTTAATTTCATTACAAGTTCTATAACTATTCTCTTCCAGCCTTCATCGAGCGTCTTTATCATATAGAAAATAGGAGTGAGGTACATCCATAGTGTCAAAAAGACATTATAAAAATGCATTACATCTCTAAAAAACACATATAGTGCTGAGAGTATAAGCGAAATTCCAAAAGTAAACATAAACAATGCAGGAAGCATCGGTATTGTCAAAAATATACTTGAACTAAATACGCTAACTCCATATTCTTCGGTTGTACTAATGCTTACAAAAAGCATAACGGCAATTAATGCCACGAACGAAAAAATAAAGTTCACAATGGCAATCAAATTGCACGAAAGTGGGAACACACTATACGCAATTTTATTCTTTGTAAGAAGCCCACGATTATAAACAAGCGAAGGAAGTGACTGTGTTGTCGCTGCGCGCATTGTATTAAAAATTATGTTTCCACACAAAAGATAAAGCAAATATGTGCTTTCCTCGTTATAGCCAAATACAGTACCAAAGACAAGGTACATAACAAACATATTAAGAAGCGGATTTAAGATTGTCCATAAAACGCCAATAGCGGAATTTCTGTATTGAAGTTTTACCCCTCTTTTTACAAGTTGACCTACAATGTTTTTATTTTTTATCATTTCCTTTTTCTGCTTTGCAAAAAAAGTCTTTGCCTTGGCTTTTAATTCGGCAAATTTTTGAGATTTAAAAATATTCATTGAATTTTCCTATGTGTTATTTTGCGAAATTTGTCGCATTATTAAATTATATTATAACAAATATTCGCGCGATTGTCAAGTATATTGTTTTATTGTACTTTTAACAACTTTTCTTTTGCCTCGCAAACTTCACAATACATATAAAGTGAGCCCATACAAATTATACTTTTACCATTTTGTTTTGCTTTTTCAATTGCAAAAGAAAGCGCTTCTTGCACTGTGGAATAAGCATTTGCCACAACTCCTTTTTTGCGATAAATGTTGGCATATTCTTCGGCTTTTAAGGCGCGAGGATTATTAGGAGTTATGCAAAAGACCTCGTCACTTATTGATGAGATTTGCTCTGCTATAAAATCGTAATCCTTATCTGACATTACTCCCGTTATTACATACAATTTTTCGTCACCAAAATATGTTTTTACACTTTTTACAGCACTTTCCACCCCTTCTGGATTATGCCCTCCATCAGCTATTATAAGTGGGGTTTTATTTATAATTTCAAATCTGGCATGCCAAACTACTGACGAAAGTCCTTCTCTTATGCTTGTTTCGTTTATTTCAAGTCCGTTTTTATTCAAAATTTCTATTGCTGTAAGAACATTTGCGACATTAAATAGTTGGTATTCTCCAAGCAATGATAATTCTATATTTTTATAGTTTTTCCAATCCAAAACTGAGCATTCAAGAGAAAGGCTTCTCGCTTTTACAAGTTGATGCTCAACCATATGAAACTCAGCGTTCATTTCAAGCGCTTTTTTTGAAATTATATCTGTGGCAATTTTATTTTTTCCACACCAAAGACAAGGGATTCCTTTTTTAATAATTCCAGCCTTTTCATATGATATTTTGTCTATTGTATCACCAAGGATTGAGGTGTGGTCAAGTGCAATTCCTGTAATCACACTTAAAATTGGATTTTCTATTATATTTGTGGAATCAAGTCTTCCGCCAAGTCCACATTCAAGAATAACATAATCACAATTATGCTTTGCAAAATACTCGAATGCGAGAGCGGTTATAAGTTCAAATTCAGTCGGTTTATCTTGCATAGAATCAGCGATAGGTTTGATTTTTTCTGTCAAAACCGCAAGTTCTTCATTAGAAATCATATTTCCATCTATTGCCATTCTCTCGTTGAAAACCTTAACATATGGTGATGTAAAAAGTCCCGTCTTATAACCTGCTTTTTCCAAAACAGATGCAAGCATAGCGCAAAAAGAGCCTTTTCCATTGGTTCCTGCAACATGAACGAATTTCAGTTTTTTCTCGGGATTTCCAAGTTTGTTGCAAAGTTCTTTTATTCTATCAAGACCAGGATTGCAAAAACACCAATTAATTTTGTGTATATATTCAAGTGCTTCGTTATAATTCATTTTTTACGCATTCTTTCTATTTGATTTCTAAACGCTTTATTTTTCAAAAGCAAATATATGATAATGCACTCAGCCGTGGCTACAAGAGCATAGTTAATAAATCTCCAACCAACAAATTCCCAATACCCCAAATTGTACTTTGCAAGATACCAAGTAGAGAGTCCCCAAGATTTTATGAGAACAGAGCCTATTATATGTGCTGAAACAACTGATGAAATCACCTTAACTATCAGCGGATTTTTCACAACATATGTTGAAATAACTCCCGACACAAGACCTATTGTGGCAGCACCGAGGGTTATTATTGGATTTATAGTATAACCATAAAGTAAGCAGCCGACAATGTCCGCTATTACCCCAACCACTACTCCAACTATTGGTCCTAATGTAAATCCAGCAATAAGAACGGGCAAGTTTTCAAAACTTATTCTTATGAAGTCCTGAAAAGGATTTGGAATTTGCAAAAATTTTCCAAGCACTATACTCATCGCTGTCAAAAGTGCTGAAAAACATAGTCCTTGCAAGCTACCAAATACAGGTACGCGTTTGTTGTTTTTGTTTGATTTTTTTTCGTTTTGTTCCATAAAAAAACACCTCCTTAATGATTACAGACTTCCGTTAATCACCTTGGAGATGAATTCAGCGGGATGCAATAAGCGCACCGCAACATTAGTTTTCGTCCGAAAGACAACTCCCCGTCCTTTCGGCACTTGACGCACGCCTATTTACTCTGTTATATCTTTTTAGTAATAATAGCACAATATTATTGTCTTTTCAATAGTTTTTAAAAATTCACATAATTTTCATAAAAATTCATTGACAATTTTTTCATTGAGGTGTATAATCAAAATGTAATTTGAAAATGATTATCAAATTTGAAAATGAATTTGAGAAACACGACACACGAAAGGACGTTAAATGACATTTCACGATATAATCCATGTGCTTTTTCACGCATTTATCGAAACACTTAAATCCGTGCCGTTTCTGTTTATTGCTTATTTAATAATGGAATTCATTGAACATAAAGCATCAGAAAAAATGGAATCGTCTTTAAAAAGAATTGGCAAAGCAGGACCTGCTATTGGTTCTGCGATTGGTGTAATTCCACAGTGCGGATTTTCCGCATCTGCGTCTAATCTTTACACTGCTGGTCTTATTACGGAAGGCACTTTGATTTCTGTATTTCTTGCGACTTCTGACGAAGCAATTCCATTACTTATTGGGCATGCAGAAGCCAGAGCCGACATTTGGTTACTTATCCTATGTAAAATTGGAATAGGCATTTTAGCAGGATTTACTATTGATTTTATCTACAAAAAAATAAAAATCCAAAAAGTCGAGATTGACCTTTGCGAAGATTGTGGTTGTGAAGAAGATGGTGGTATTTGGAAACCCGCTTTAATTCACACTTTGAAAATCTCTGCGTTCATTTTAATTGTAAACATTATTTTAGGTTTTGCGATTGCCATTTTAGGCTCTGACAGGCTTAATACATTACTTCTCTCCGGTCACCTCGCTCAACCATTTATAACGGCTCTTGTTGGTCTTATTCCAAACTGTGCTGTATCAGTTGCCTTAACCGAACTTTATATTAGTGGAACTTTGAGTTTTGGTTCTTGCGTGGCAGGGCTTTGCTCTGGTGCAGGTGTTGGTCTTACTGTGCTTTTTAAAGCAAACAAATGCAAAAAAGAAAACATTAGAATTGTTACCATTCTCTACGGAATTTCCGCCTTGTTTGGCTTCGTTTTAATGTTATTTGGATTATAAAATAGGAGGAAAATTTATGATTTGTGTAACAAATGTATCTAAACATTTCAAAAACGAAACTGCTATTGACTATAAAGATATCATTTTTGAAGATGGGAAAACATATATGCTTCTCGGTGCTTCTGGTTGTGGTAAATCTACCTTGCTCAATATGATTGCTGGTATTCTCTCTCCTGAAAGTGGCAGAATCGAAATAAACGGGGTTGAAATGTCCTCAAAAAGTCAAAAAGAAAAGGACAAGTTTAGAATTGAAAAAATCGGCTATATTTTCCAAGATTTCAAACTCATTCCTGAAATGTCGGTAATAGATAATATTAATATTTTGAAACTTGAAGGTGTTGACACATCTGGTATTGATGAAATACTTTCAAAACTTAACATTATCGGTCAGAAAAACAAAAAAGTTAAGCATCTTTCTGGTGGTCAAAAGCAAAGAGTTGCCATTGCGAGAGCGATTGTTAAGCAACCCGACATAATTCTTGCCGACGAACCAACAGGAAATCTCAATTTTGCCATTGGCGAGGAAGTTATAAAAACTCTTGTTGATATTTCTAAGGGTAAAACCCTTATCGCTGTAACTCACGATGATAGACTTTCAAAATATTTTGATTATATCATTGATATGAATGAGATGACAGGAGGAAGACGAGATGTTTAAATTTGCTCTTAAAAATATGGCAATTAAAAAGGTTCAAATAATCCTTGTTGTCTTATCTATTGTTGTTTCTGCTGGCGTTGCTATTCTCGCTTACAATGTTGCGTCTCAAATTGATGACGGAATTATTAATAACGCAAAATATTACTCTGCCATTGTCGGCCCTGCTGGAAGTAACACAGACCTTGCAATGAACTCTATTTACTTTACTGGAAAGCCTATGGAAACTATTCCGTATTCCTATATTAACGAGTTAAGAATGAACACAAATGTAAAAAGAGTTATCCCTCTCTCCATTGGTGGCGGAACTTACAAAAATCAATACAAAGTTGTGGGTTCAAGTT
>JAZSDJ010000044.1:0-6193 GCA_045531105.1 Eubacteriales bacterium
AAAATATGATATAATTATAAGACAAAATATAGTTTTTCACGGAGAATCATATGTTATACCAAACACAACACTCCATACTAGCTGACAAGGCGACGCTTGAATCGGGAAGTGATCTAAACTTCCCTACTCATATTCACAATAGCTTTGAAGTAATAATAGCATCAGCTGGAGAAATGGAAATAACTGTTGCAGGGAACAAATATACAATCTCAGGCAATGAAAGCATTTTGGTCTTTCCAAATCAACTTCATGAAATTAAAACCCAAAATCACTCCGAGCATACTATTTTAATTTTTTCTCCTCAGCTTGTTAAGACCTTCAGCAAAAGGTTTGATAATTTTGTGCCAAAAAGCAACAAGTTTTATTTAGACGATTTTTACATTGACAAAATTTCCAAGTTTGACAATAAAAAAAGCCTTTTAGAATTAAAAGGGCTTTTATATTCAATTTGTGGCGAATTTGACAAAAACGCAGAATATATAGATTTCAAGGGTGATGGACAAAATCTGCTGTTTAAAATTTTTAATTTTGTTGCCGAAAACTACAAAAGAAAATGTACCCTTTATGAACTTGCCAAGGAAACCTCCTATAACTATGTGTATTTATCTAAACACTTTTCGAAAAGCACTGGCATTAGCTATACCGAATATGTTTGTCGCTTTCGCATAAATGAAGCGTGCTATTTTTTGACAAACACAAACAGTACCATACTTGATATAGCCTATGAATGTGGCTTTGATTGTCTTAGAAGCTTTAACAGAAGCTTCAAGTCAATAATGGGTGTTTCGCCAAGCAAATACAGAAAGCAAAAGAATATCAAGATTGAAAAATGAGTGCGCTTATGGTATAATTATTTTATTAAAGATGATTTAAGGAGAAGGTTATAATTTTAGTTACAGGCGCTAGTGGCTTTGTTGGCGACAAGATAATGCAGGAATGCAAGAATGTTATTGCATGTCCGTCTCTTAGGGGCTTAGGCGAGGACAACATTAAGCGCATTGTTGAGAAAAATCAGATTGATACGATTATACATACTGCAGCGATATCCGACATTGGAGAGTGTGAAAGGGACCCTGAGGCGTCCTACACTGCTAATGTGCTGATTCCTATATATTTAGCAAGAGCGTCTAAAAATATAAAGCCTATATGCTTTAGCTCGGATCAGGTTTACAGTGGGGCTGATGGCGATTGTCCTTTTACAGAGGATATGGTAAAGCCAGCCAACACATACGCAAGACATAAGCTGGAAATGGAACACAGGGTGCTTGATATTGCCCCCAATGCAGTTATGCTTCGCGCAGAATGGATGTATGATTATTACCTTAAAAAATCCAACTATTTTATGGGCATTTTAAATGCAACCGATTCTGTTTGCTATAGCTCTCAGCAGTTTAGAGGTATAACATATGTAAAAGAGGTTGCAATGGTGGTAAAAAAGGAAATGTCTCTTGAATCGCCAGACACTGTCGTTAAAATGATATTTGACCCCTCTGACACAATAGATAAAGTTTATGAAATTTTAAACGAAAAGATTGAAAATTATAGAAATCACCCAAATAGCAGTTTTGATAAACTTGCAAAAATTCTCAATTTTATTCCTGGACTTTTGCTTCGCTGGACTATAAGATTTTTGCGTTTTCTTGACTATTTCTCGCTTTTGCCAAGAGGGCTTACTAAATTAAGCCCATTCCATGCATCGTTTTTCATCACTTCCATGGGTTCGCTTGGTATTCCTCCTATTGTTCACCACTTGTACGATTTTGGTTCACTTCCTGTTTTTTGCTCTTTTGGTTCTCGTCAAAGAGAGTATTCATTAAACGCTGACGGAAGTGTATCAAAAGTAAGTTATGTAGATGTTACATATAATCTTGACGAACGCATTTGTGATGGTTTTTACTATGCTTCTGCTTTAAAACTTATGAAGGGCTACTTCAAAAAACCAGAAGTTCTTGACTCTGCGCCCGAAAAAATTTATGAAGATATAAAATAGCAAAAACACCTTTGATGTATCAAATATCAAAGGTGTTTTTAATTTATTTAGAGTATTTACAAAGAAAAATATCTCCCAATATACCAGAAGGTGGGATTTGAAGGTAACTCGAAAATTCGTCGCGACGGCGATGCGCAAGATTATTCTTCACAAGCACAACGAGTTTATTCTCGCCTTTTTGCAAAGCGTTTGACAATTTGAATTTATATGGTGCATTTATACGCGCGCCGAGGTATTTATCATTTAGCCAAACTTCTGCAACCTCTCCGACTTGTCCTAAGTCTATTGCATCAAATTCGTCCTTTGATTCAAAGGTTGTTTCGTATCGAATGTTTCCCGAGAAATGAGGAAACATATCGGGAGCGGTAATATCAACACATTCCGAATTGGTCACTATTTTACGATATTCTTTTTCGTCCTCGTCCATAATTGAAATGTCAAATTTCAAGGGCAATTTTTGTCGTTGTACTTCATATGAAAAATATGGAATGTCGTTTGAGATTTTGTCTTCAAATGAAAGAAAAATCATATTTCCTTTTTCGAGGCAAAGATGGAATTTGCCATTTTTAACTTCGCTTTGGTAACATTTGTTCTCCCAAGGCTCATAGATTAAACATTTCCCATTTTGAACGAATGTGATAGTTGCATCTAAATCGTCGCAAATTGCTTCATTTGAGAAAAGGTAAATATCTTTATTTTCTCTTGTTATGTGATAAAAGCGAAGACTATCAAGTCCTTTACCCTCTGCGCTTATTTGGCAAAGTCCCAAGGTGCGAAGGTGAGAAGCGAGGGCGTTTGTTTCAATCGTTTTAAAGCAAGGCAACAGAGTTGTAATGTCTTTTTCTTCTGCTGAACGAATTGGCAGTGAATCCGAGAAAATTACAGGTAAGCCATTTTTTGAAAGGCTGGCAAAACATTCAAGGCGGTCAAGTGGCATTATCTCGCTTTCGGAAATGATAAGCGCACCATAATCTTCGCCATTAATTAGCAATCTCTTATTTTCGACTTTTGCGTTTTTGAGGGCGTCAAAAGGTACAATATCAAAGTCTATTAACCCTTTTGTCAGAGTTCGGCATATTTCAAAAAAGAGTTGGTTTTTTCCCCCTGTCCATTCTCCCTCCGCGTTATAAAACACTGCAACATCAGCCTTATGTGTACATTCATTTAAAATGTGAGCGCTTCTGCCCATATAGTCCATCAGATTTTTAAACAACGGATACTGAATGTTCTTTCCGCCATTATAGAAATGAGGTGGGCAATCTGTATCCTCTTCCTTTGGCGAGAATGCGTGAGGAACAAAGTAATTTATTCCACTTGCAAGCATAATATCGGCGAGTCCTTTCATATAAGGAAGCCCTTCTGCCCAGCCGAAAGCGCCAAAAATCTCACACATAGCCCTGCCTTTTTTCAGTGGTTGTATATGAGAATGAGATGAAGCAAGTTTTGGCAAGGTATAGCGAAAAAATGTCGGGTCACTCTTACCTGCATCTGCCAAAGGCGCTCTGTGAACAATGCCTGAAAGTCCTGGTATGTCTTGCATAAGAACAACATCTATTCCTGCCATATCTTGTCCGTCAAGCGCGCGGAAATAATGTCCACTTCCGTAGCCAAGACGCATATGCGCGCCCATATCTTCTATAACATGTCCGATATACATAACCCCATGCTCACGACACCAGTTCCCGAGCATATACCCAAAATTCTCACTATACAATTTTGTAATTACTTCCATATAGTGCGTTCTTACGAGCGAGGTAATCTCACCCAAATCTTCCCAAAGTGCGGGAATACAAAGTTTGACTGTTTCCTCATCAACACCAGAACTTTGCGCGATAAGTTTTGGCATATCGTCTCTCCAAGGGTATGGTGAGAACATTTTGCCAAGAGTATTGTAATATGTATCTATAACATTCAAAAAGCCTGGCTCATCAGAGAAAAATCCTGCAAAGGTATTGCCGAAATATTTTGAAAAATGCTCGTAATGTGGTTCATAAATCGCCTCTATCATTGCGTGGCAAGAGTCGGCATTCAACATATCAATATAATATGGGAAGCGTGTATTATACGCGTCCTTATATTCGGTTTGCACAGTTACGCAAATTCTATAAACGCCCTGTGGCACATTCCATACAACCATTCCGTCGCGCAGTGTGTCGGTTAAATCAACCGCTGTGTTATAGTCAAGAGTTTCTCCCGAGTCTGTATGTTTATATGCAATAACTTGCAAAACCTTTTCGTCTTGACCAACTCTGCCACCGATATAAAATTTAGTGCTTTTAGCAGGGCCCTGTGCTTCAATTTGAAATTCTCTTACAAGAATTTTGCGAAGGTGCGCGTTTTGTGGAAGTTCTAAATAGCCATTTGCATAGCCAGTAGGAAATTTTTGGTCGTCAAGCAACCAAACACGCATACCAAGTTCTTTTGCAGTTTCGAGAATAAAAGCAAAATCGTCCCACCATTCGTCCTGACAAAATTTTTCATATGGTCTACTCTCTGCGCAAAATTCGTTTATACCACTATTTTTAATGGCTAAAATTTCCTCACGCACTCTTTCCTTTGACTCACCGTGAAGCCACAAAAACGGCAAAATATAACTGCCGTGCTTGTTAGATAAGCACTCCTTAATTTTTATGTCCATTTTAGACCTCTTTTCACAAAGTTCGTTATTTTAAGTATAGCATACCTTTATAAAAAAAGCAACCTATATGACTCTAACACATAGGTTGTCTTTTAATTATCTTGCCTCAAAGGTTCCGTTGACGATTACGCCAGGTATTCTTTCTCCTGTCGTTTTTATTTGAACGACATTTGTGGCGTTTTTGCCGTCCTTCCATATTCCCTCGTAGATTTCTCCGTTGGTTATTACCTCTCTACCTTTGCCACACCAAGTTTGATTTCCCCATTCGCCCTCATAGTAGCCCCAGGAATATACTTGCCTTCCAAGAACCTTTTCGTCATTTAGCCATTTTCCCTTGAAAACTGTTCCTGTTGAATAGTAGTAAGTACCATAGCCTGTCATTTTACTATCATGCCATTGACCAACATATCTGCTACCATCAGACCAAAAATATTCGCCAATACCAGTTCTCTTATCGTCAATCCAGTTTCCTTCGTACCTGCTTCCACTGTCCCAGTGATATATGCCAAAGCCGTTACGCTTGCCGTTTTTATAATTGCCATCATAATGTCCGTTATCAAAGGTTTCTTTTCTCAAATCATCAAATGACTCACTTATAAAGTGTCCATCGACAACTCTTCCTTTAATTCTTTCCCCGTTTTGAGTAACAGTTACATCAACTGCATTTTGAGAATCGTGCCAAAAGCCATCAATAACCTCTCCCATTGTGGTGACTTCTCTACCATAGCCATATCGTTGGTCATTCTTCCAGCCACCAGCATATGAGAATTTACCAATGGTAACCTCGCCATAGCCGTGCTTTAAGTCGTTCTTCCACTCGCCTCTATAAATGGCGCCACTATTCCAGTAGTATGTGCCGAAGCCTCCACGCTTTCCGCCAGCGAAGTAGCCCTCATAGTAGCCATTCCCATAATCCTGTCGTGCGTAACTTTCGATCAAATCCGCTATAAATTCTCTGTTTACAATTTTGCCGTAAACCACTTCTCCATTTTCACGTCTTGCTATACTAGGTGAGTTACCACAGGCGCTCCAAGTACCCTCAAAGACAACTCCATTATTATGAACCTCTTTGCCTTTGCCACACCATTCGTTGTTTTTCCATTCACCCTCATAGTAGCCCCAGCTACTTGTTTCCTTACCAAAGCCGTGTCTTGCGTCATTCAACCAGTCGCCACTATAAGAATAACCATCTGAATAGTAGAAGGTTCCTTGACCATTTCTCAAATCGTTTGACCAGTTCCCAACATACCTATCTCCATTTGCGTAATAGTATGATCCCTGACCACTAAATTTTCCATTGCTAAAATGACCAACATATTTGTCACCTTTATTCCAAACAAAAGTGCCGTAACCATGCTCTTTGCCACTCGAATTCACATCTCCATCATAGTAGCCATTACTATAATTTATTCTTGCCATTTCATCTCTCCTACCTTACAGATTATTTCAACAAAATTATATCACGATAATAGAGTAAAATCAATAGAAAAGGACGCGAAATCAATTCGCGTCCTTGTTTTATTGCTCGTCGCCTGTTTGGGCTGCTTGTGGAACAAGTGCCTCCA
>JAZSDJ010000027.1:0-7553 GCA_045531105.1 Eubacteriales bacterium
ATGTTTATTCACTGGGGACTTTATGCAATCCCTGCAAGAGCAAGCAGAAGCGAATGGATAAGAAATGTTGACGAGATAACTATTGAGGAATATCAACCATATTTTGATATTTTCAATCCAGTTGACTATGACCCAAAATCTTGGGCAAAATTGGCAAAGGAAGCGGGAATGAAATATGCGGTTCTCACAACAAAACACCACGACGGATTTTGCCTTTTCGATAGTCAATATACAGACTACAAAGCGACAAATACACCAGCAGGACGCGACCTAGTAAAAGAATATGTAGAAGCGTTTCGTGCCGAAGGAATAATGGTAGGACTTTACTATTCGCTTCTTGACTGGCATCACCCTGACTACCCTGCATATAAAGATATGCATCACCCTATGCGTAATAACGAAGCATTCAAACACCAAGGCGAACACTTTGAAAGATATGTAGAATATTTGCATAACCAAGTAAGAGAACTCTTGACCAACTACGGAAAAATTGATATTATGTGGTTTGACTTCCATTATGGCGATATGACGGGCGAGAAATGGGAAGCGACAAAACTTATTAAAATGGCAAGAGAAATCAACCCCGACCTCATAATCGACGACCGTATCGGTGGTGATATTAGGGTTGATGAACCGGTTTATTATGCAGGAGATTTTGGCTCTCCTGAACAAATGATTCCGGCAAATGGCGTTTGCGATTACAAGGGTAATCCGATTCCTTGGGAAACTTGTATGACTCTTAACGATAACTGGGGTTATAGCGAGAGAGATATGAACTATAAGAGCGCTAAAAATGTGGTTAGAATGCTCGTTGAGTGTACGAGTAAGGGTGGAAATCTCATTCTTAATGTAGGACCTGATGCAAGAGGAAACATTCCTGAAAAGAGCGTTCAAATTCTCAAAGAGGTCGGCAAATGGATGAAGAAAAACTCCGAGTCAATTTACAAGTGTGGAATAGCGAAATATCCAAAGCCTGAATGGGGCAGAATTACCAAGGGTAACGGAGCCGTTTATCTTCACTTAATCGACCAAAATCAAGACACAATAGCGATGCCAAACTTTCCATATAAGGTTAAATTTGCCCAGCGACTTGACGATGGTGCGAAATTATGTATGGAAGAACCTTGGAATGTAGATAGTTACGAGGGCGAAAATATCGTTTTTGTACATACACCACCATTTCCAACATTTGACGAAATTGACACAGTAATTAAATTATATATTGAAGAATAAGGAAATAAAAATGGAAAAATTATTGCCAAGTTATGATAATCTTAACTCATGGGAACTCTACTCGGAAGAAATGCGAACAGAATACCAACAAAGTATAGAAGAAGGACTTGATATTGAAAAATACAAAGGACTTTTTGAAGAAGTTGCAAAAATGCCAAGAGGCGAAATCAAGGAAAAAATGGCAGATGCGATTTTTGAACTTGTAAGAGACGCAAAAATAAGAGACGATTACAAATATAACGAGCCATCAACGATTGACGAAATCAAGGCTTTGAGAAAGCCACACAATATTGCAAAAGTGGAACTTGACAAAGAAACTCTTGAAGATAAAGTTCTTGGTGCTTGGGTTGGAAGAATTTGCGGTTGTTTACTAGGAAAACCTATCGAGGGCTGTTGGAAAGAACATATTTGGGAAATGCTAAAAGATAATGACAACTACCCAATGACAAGATACATTCGCTTTGATAAATTCAGCGACGCATTGGTGGAAAAATACCCTTGGCTCAAAGGTAAATGCTTTGCGGATAAAGTGTCATATATGCCATTTGACGACGATACTAACTATATGGTTCTTGACCAAGAGGTTATCAAAAAATACGGTAGGGATTTCAAGCCTGTCGATATGGCTCACGCTTGGCTTGACCTTCAACCAAAGAATTCATACTGCACAGCGGAAAGAGTTGCATTTATGAACTTTGTAAAAGGCTTTGAACCACCGGCATCAGCACAATATAAAAACGCATATAGAGAATGGATAGGCGCGCAAATCCGTGGAGACTATTTTGGATACATAAATCCCCAAAATCCAACTCTTGCAGCCGATATGGCTTTTAGAGACGCATCAATTTCTCATATAAAGAATGGTATATATGGTGAAATGTGGGCATCCGCTATGATTGCATGTGCGTTTTCAACAAATAATATGGAAGATATCGTAAGAGGTGGTCTTGCCGAAATACCACAAACCTCGCGCTTGTACGAGCAAGTGGAAATGGTAATCGACTGGTATAATTCTGGCATTTCGAGGGATGATTGCTTTAAAAAGATTTACGAAATTTGGGACGACCATAACTTCCACCACTGGTGTCATACTATCTCAAATGCAATGATAGTTACCGCTTCGCTCCTTTATGGAGAAGGCGACTATTCAAAGTCTGTTTGTATGGCTGTTGAGGCAGGCTTTGATACCGATTGCAATGGTGCAACTGTTGGCTCAATCGTAGGTATTACAAACGGAGCGAAGGGCATTGGTGAGGAATGGAAAGCCCCAATCAACGATAAACTTCAAACAACGATTTTCGGCATTACAATGGTGCAAATCAGCGAATGTGCAAAGAAAACTATTGAACATATGTAATAACAAAAAATCGGCTTGATAAGGAAACTATCAAGCCGATTTTTATTGACACACCCATCGCTTTGTGATAAAATTAAAATAGAAATTTAAAATCACTTGAAAAGGAGAAAAACCTTGATTGCGATTGATATTATAAATGAACTCAAAGCAGACGCAGATGTGCCAAATCCTACTTGCGATACAATAAAATTTGGCGATGAAAACAAAGAGGTTTCAAGAGTTGGTGTTTGTATGATGCCAACTGTTGAGGTGCTTAAAAAAGCGATCGAATGGAAAACGGACCTTCTTATCGTTCACGAACCTTTATTTTATGACCATATGGAAAACTATGAGGAAAATAGCATTGTAAATGCAAAAATCGAACTTGCAAAAAACAGCGAAATGACGATTTTTAGATATCACGACTATCTTCATTTCAGACAAGACGATATAATTTCAAATTCCGCTGTCGAAAAACTTGAACTCGAAGGTACTCTTGAACAAAGTGGCTCTCTCGTGTGTCGCATTTTGACTCTTGATGAACCAATAACAGCGCTTGAACTTGCAAAACGCATAGAAGAAAAACTTGGTATTGAAAGAGTTAGAATTTCTGGTGAGAAAAACAAAAAATCAACCAAAATCGCAACTTGCTTTGGCTCTCTTGGTAACATAAAAAGTTATATTGCAAGAGAAGATGTCGAAATCGTTTTATGTGGTGAACTTTGTGAGTGGGCTGATGCTGAATTTGCAAGAGATGCTTGCGCACTTGGAATGAATAAATCATTGATTGTTTTAGGACATGTATGCTCCGAGCGAGATGGTATGGAAAAACTTGCAATGGAACTTAAAGAAAAACACAAAAACCTCGAAATTCGCTATTTCGAAAGTGGCGATGTTTACTCGTATACTAAATAAGGACATAATTATGATTACTTTTGAAAAACAGCAAAATAAAGATTTTACAGTACTTAATTTGACCGATTTTCAACTTATGGCTGGCGAACTTGAAAAGGACCATCCAAAAGGGAAAATATTCCACTATACTATTGATGAACTTGTGAAACGCACAACTCCTGATATTATTACAATAAGTGGCGACATCGCTTGGGGTGGCGACTATGACGCAATCAAAGTACTTGGGCCAATCATTGATAAGTACGAAATCCCTTGGGCTGTTATTTGGGGAAATCACGACCAAGATAACGGACTTGACCGTCTTGATAGAACCATTGGTTTCTTGCGTGAAAACAAACACTTCACCTATGAAAACGGACCAGAAAGTCTTGGTAGAGGCAACTATATAATTGCCATCAAAGAAAATAATAAAATCGTTCACGCCCTTATTATGATGGACACACACGATAGAATGCCAAAACTTGGAACAGGTATTGAAAACGATAAATCTTGGGCAAAATTAACCAAGGAACAAATTGAATGGTATAAAGACCAAGTAAAAGAACTTAAAAAACTTGGCTGTCCTGAAAGTACACTCGTTGTTCATATTCCAATCTTTGCATATAGAGATGCGTTTAAAAAAGCATTTAAAGAAGGAATTGAACCGAAAGATATAACACCAGAGCAAAGCGAAAATGGCGAGTGCTGGAACGAAAACTATAAGGACTCGTTCGGTGTAAAATACGAAGATATTTGCTCTTACTATATAGAAGACGAAGTTTTTGATGCAATAAAAGAACTTGAACACACGAAAAATGTAGTTTGTGGTCACGACCATGTGAACAATTTTTCGGTGAAATATGAAGGCGTACGCCTCACCTTTGCACTCAAAACAGGTCCGGGTTGCTACTGGAACGAAAAATTAAATGGCGGAACAACTCTCAAAATCAATAGTGACGGAAACCTTTTTGTAAAACACGAATATATAGATATTCAAAATATTAAGGAGAACAAATGATAACTTTTGAAGAAGTAAAAAATAATCCTAAAATAAAAGCATATATCGCAAAAGCGGATGAAAGCCTTTTGGCCCTTGAATTTACAGAACATAGTTTCGCTCATGTTGGACTTGTTTCTGCAAGGGCTGAATATATTCTTAAAACGCTTGGTTATGATAAGCACGAAATTGAACTTGCTAAAATTGCAGGCTATCTTCACGATATAGGAAATATTGTAAATAGAAAAGAACATTCGCAAAGTGGCGCAGTTATGGCCTTTCGTATTCTTGATAATATGGATATGGATGCGGATGATATTGCAACAGTAGTTACGGCCATAGGAAACCACGACGAAGGTGAAGGCGAGGCCGTGAATGCAGTTTCCGCAGCGATAATCCTTGCCGATAAAACCGATGTTCGTCGTTCAAGAGTTAGAAATAATGATATAACTAACTTTGATATTCATGACAGAGTAAATTATTCGGTTATTAAATCAGATGTTAAAATCAATGAAGAAAAAACAACGATTTCGCTTGAACTTGAAATTGATACAAAAATAAGCCCTGTTATGAACTACTTTGAAATTTTCCTCAAAAGAATGGTAATGTGCCAGAAAGCAGCGAAAAAACTTGGCTTGGAATTTAAACTTATAATAAATAACCAAATCATTATCTGAACTTTCTTGTTAAAATCAAAAAATCTAAAACTCAACAAAAACGCGCCGAAAGAACAAAATCTTGGCGCGTTTTTTGTACATTATATGCCTATTTAGTATATGAATGTATGAATATATTAACATATAATAATATAAAAAGTCATTAAAAAAGAAAAACAGGCGTATTTAAGCCTGTTTTTTCTTGTTGCTTTTGACCTTTGTCTTTATCAAATAAGTTATTACTGATAGTGCAATATAAATAAGAGCGTATTCAATGCAAGTTCCCATATTAAAACAAACATTTACAGGGATTAAGAACGCACAGGTTGTCAAAATCGCAAAAGGAACAAGTTCACTTTTCCAGTCGGAAGAGAGAATACCCATTAAAATATAGATAATAGGGAAGAAAATAAACAACCCCGCGATAATATCAACGCCACCTCTTAAAATGAAAATAAGAGAAAGCACCAAGGTTGGTGGGATTACTATCTTTAATACCTTAAATAGAATTTTCATAACTCTCATAGCCCTCTTTTCTTACTTTGATTATACCATTTAACAGAAGCAAATACAAGACAAAAAAGAAAATCCCTCGAAAAAACGAGGGATTTGAAAATATTTGTAAAGAAATTATCTCTTGCTGAATTGTGGTGCGCGACGAGCGGCTTTGAGACCGTATTTCTTTCTTTCCTTCATACGTGGGTCACGAGTGAGAAGACCTGCTGCTTTGAGTGCTGGACGGAGTGTTTCGTCAGCGAGGAGCAACGCTCTTGCAATACCATGACGGATAGCTCCTGCTTGACCAGAGATACCACCGCCTGTAACATTAGCAACTACATCGTATTTGCCCATTGTTTCAGTAACACCGAAAGGTTGGTTGATGATGAGTTTAAGAGTTTCAAGACCGAAGTAATCGTCTACATCTCTTCCATTGATAGTAATAGCACCTGTACCGGGATAGAGACGAACACGAGCAACAGATGATTTTCTTCTACCTGTACCGTAGAAATATGGTTTAGCACTTGTATACATTTTCTATCTCCTTTCAATTACTTTACTTCAATAGGATTTTGAGCCTGTTGATTGTGGTTAGGACCAGCATAAACTTTAAGTCTTGTGATTGATTTGTCGCCGATTGAGTTGTGTGGGAGCATACCCTTAACTGCAAGTTTCATAGCGAGTTCTGGACGAGTAGCCATAAGAGTTTTGTATTGAACCTCTTTAAGACCACCAATGTAACCAGAGTGACGACGGTAATATTTTTGTTCAAGTTTCTTACCGGTAAGAATTGCTTTTGATGCGTTGATGATGATTACGAATTCACCACAGTCAGTGTGAGGTGTGAATTCAGGACGATGCTTTCCTCT
Organism: Eubacteriales bacterium; assembly: GCA_045531105.1. Taxonomy (GTDB): domain Bacteria; phylum Bacillota; class Clostridia; order Oscillospirales; family CAG-272; genus RGIG2000. The sequence goes on from JAZSDJ010000027.1 coordinate 6,484, forward strand.
GAGGATGTTAGCAGCAGCAACCGCTGTTTTACCAAGAGGCTTGTTAGCAGCGTCAATAACATACCATTTTCTTTCAATGGTGTTGTTAGCCATAAAAGTTGACATTTTAATTTCCTCCAATTAGATTTGTTTCGTGGAATTTCCACATCTTTAATTGCTACAACATTATACCACCTAAAAAAACCTCTGTCAATACATTTTTTGAAAAAAATTTATTCAAAATGATTTTTAAATATATTATCTCGTTTTTTCTCATTTTTTCTCGTTTTATCTCTCGTTTTCTCGATAAAAATTTTAACAAAAATTCTCTTAGAAATAAGAAAAAACTCACGCATTTGGCAAAAAGCGTGAGTTTTTATATGCGTAAAAATTATTTCTTTCCTTTTTCGGTTTTTACTACTTTAACACCCTTTTCAGTCAGCATAATATTGCAAGGAATATCAAACTTTCCACGAGGCAGAGAAGGAGAGATAAGTTCAGTATAAGTAATTCCAATGGTACTACCGCGATAAGTATGTAAAAACTTGTCGTAATAGCCCTTACCATAGCCCAAACGATAGCCATATACATCAAAAGCAAGACCAGGAAGGAAACAAATCGCAACTCCTGTTTCGGTTTCGGGGTTGTATATAGGCAAATTTTCTTTTGGCTCTCTTATGCCATATGCACCAATCTCAAAATCTTCAAAGGAAGAGATAAAATGAAATTTCATAGTGCGAGTTTCTTTGTCACATTTAGGAAAAGCAACTCTTTTGCCTTTTTCCAAAGCAGAAAGAGCGATAGGCATAACATCAACCTCTGATTTTATAGGCGCATAAACTAAAACCACATCTGCGTGTTTAAAACTTACAAGCCCTTCGGCATAAGCACAGATTTTAGCGCTACGAGTTGCGCGCTCTTCAAGCGAAAATGCATCGCGACGAGCAGAAAATTCGGCTCTAATTAAATCCTTAGCGCGTTTAATAGGCGTAATAGACATAAAAACTCCTTATCTAACCTTATTTAAGTATAATGGCTTTTTTTATTTTCAACGCGATGTCATTCCCTAAAAGAGCGGATAAAATTTCAAG
>JAZSDJ010000254.1:0-2845 GCA_045531105.1 Eubacteriales bacterium
TTTTTTAGTCATTTTTTATCCTTTTTTATGTTATAAGTATTTATTTTTCCACATCAAAAGTAAAAAAGACACGGCACGCTCTTCCTTGCGCTCTTTTTGTTTCTTTTTTTAGTGTAATTCTTTCTTGTATTCTCGCCAAAATTTTCTTTTAAAGAATAATATTTAATCAATCGGCAAACAATTCTAAAAAAATTAGGAGCGTTTATGTTAAAAGGTTGTCAAAAAAGAATGATTTTTGTTAAAGATACTGGTTGCGATTTATTTGATGAAGCATATTTCATTTTGAAAGATGATATTCCATCAAATGACGAAATGGAAAATAACATCATAAGAGTCGCAACAGAAATTATAAATCAAAATAATTTTCTAAAATCAAAAAAGAAGTCGCGTAAGTTACCAAAAAATCTACTCTTTTTTATCTCGGGTTGTTTTTTTAGTGCTTTAATAAGTACTTTTGTTTTTCTCGTTATTTTATAATTTTTATTGACTACTGTCCTTCTTTGTGATAGAATATAATTGTTATTTAATCGTTTCCAAAAATAAAGTCATTGTACGGGGTCGTTATACGTGCAAATCGCCTTTATTTTATACCTCCCGTCAACAGGACGGTTTTTCCGTTTGCTTAAATTTAGAAAGGAATTTTTATGCCAAAAACAAAAGAAAACACTAAAACTACAAATCAAAAATGGCTCAATCCAAGTGCTAAAACAACTAAATCCAACACTACAAAATCCAGTGAGAAAACTGTAAAAAAATCCGCAAAAAATCAAGTCCAAAAAAGAAAAACTACAAAATCCAAAGCGACTAAAAAAGCGCCAAAAAAAGTGCTTCCAAAACTTCGTATTTTTTCGCTTGGTGGACTTAATGAAATTGGAAAAAATATTACTGTTTTTGAGTGTGGCAACGATATAATCGTTGTTGACTGCGGAATCGGATTCCCTGATGACGATATGCTTGGAGTAGATTTGGTTGTGCCAAACCTCACTTATCTCGAACAAAATGTCGAAAAAATTCGTGGCATTTTTATAACTCATGGTCACGAAGACCACATCGGTTCTGTACCATATTTTCTTCGCTCTATGAATGTTCCCGTGTATGGAACTAAATTAACGCTTGGAATACTTGAAAATAAACTTATTGAACATAAACTTTTGCAAAGTGCAAAATTAAACACCATTAGCGCTGGTGAGACTGTAAAGGCTGGCTGTTTCAAGATTGAATTTATTCGCGTAAATCACTCAATTGCTGACTCTTGTGCTCTTGCAATCACAACTCCACAAGGTGTTATAGTTCACACGGGAGATTTCAAATTAGACCTCACTCCCGTTGAAAGTAAGCCTATGGATATCGCTCGTTTAGGAGAAATTGGAAACTCAGGTGTCCTTATGCTTTTGTGTGAGTCAACTAATGTTGAACGTTCTGGTTATACTCCGTCTGAAAGTAAAGTAGGCTTCTCTCTTGATAGAATTTTTTCAGGAGCAACTGATAAACGAATTATAATTGCGACGTTCGCTTCTAATGTTCATCGTGTTCAACAAATTATCAATTCGAGTGTAAAATATTCAAGAAAAGTAGCGGTGGCAGGAAGAAGCATGGTCAATGTTGTAAACGCCGCTGTTAAACTTGGCTATATGAATGTTCCCGATGGAACTCTTATTGATGTTTCCGATATCAAAAAATATCCACCAGAAAAAATTACTGTTGTTACAACCGGTAGCCAAGGTGAACCTATGAGCGCCCTTTATCGTATGGCATTTTCCGACCACGACAAAGTTGCTTTAACTGACAAAGACCTTGTTGTTTTAAGTTCAAGCGCGATTCCAGGCAATGAGCCTCTCGTTGGCAAAATCATCAACGAACTTTATCGTAAAGGTGTTAATGTTTATCACGATTCAAGTGTTGAAGTACATGTTTCAGGTCACGCTTGTCAAGAAGAACTCAAACTTATGCATTCTCTCATAAAGCCAAAATATTTTATGCCTATTCACGGCGAATTTAGGCATTTAATTCAGCATAAAGAATTGGCTGAAAGTATGGGAATGCCAAGTGAAAACATTTTTGTTTCTGATATTGGAAAAGTTATAGAAATAGATGAAGATGGTGCAAGATTTTTGCCTACCCCTGTTCCCTCTGGAAAAGTTCTCATTGACGGAAGTGGAATTGGAGATGTTGGTAATATAGTTTTAAGAGACAGAAAGAACTTATCTGAAAGTGGAATTATCATAGCGGTTGCCACAATAAGCACTGATGAAGGTATTCTTTTGGCTGGTCCTGAAATAATTTCACGTGGTTTTGTTTATGTTAGAGAAAACGAAGAACTTATGAATGGTGCTAAGGAAGCGACCACTTCCGCTCTTATTGAAGCATTATCAGCAGGATCGCATGATTGGATTGATTTAAAATCAGTTATGAAAAACGCAATTTCCAAATTTATTTTCAACAAAACAAAGCGCAAGCCATTGATTTTGCCTATTATAATGGACATATAAAACATAAAGAACACGCAAATGCGTGTTCTTTTTTAGTTAATTTTTGTTTTTCCTTGTAATATTTTTACGCATATGATATACTTAATGTGAATAAATAGAAATCTTGGAGGATATCTTGTTTAAACTACTTAGATTTATGAAAGGCTATATCAAAGAATGTATTATTAGCCCATTCTTTAAATTGCTTGAAGCAAGTTTTGAGTTGTTTGTGCCTCTCGTTGTAGCGAATATTATAGATATAGGTATTGAAAAAAATGATGAGATTTATGTTATTCAAAGATGCCTTATATTAGTTGCTCTTGCTGTTGTTGGACTATCTTGCACTCTGGTTGCACAATATTATGCTGCAAAGGCAG
>JAZSDJ010000011.1:0-2415 GCA_045531105.1 Eubacteriales bacterium
CAATGCTCACACAAGAGCCTTTCGTTTCGTGGATTTTGCCACTTGAAAAAACTGAGGGTGAAAAATCGCACGGCGCAATTTTCGAGCCTGATGAGCAGAGTATTTTAAACCTTGCAATAGCCGAATATATTTCGGCAGTTATTATGAGTTGTGTTCGCGAAAGTTTTGCGTGTGAGATTGCTTCCCGTAGAAACGCTATGGATTCAGCGGGCAAAAACGCAAAGCAAATGATTGACGAACTTGGACTTCAATATAACAGAGCAAGACAAGGCGCAATTACCCAAGAACTTACCGAAATTGTCGCGGGAAGTGGCGCTAATTAACATTTTCCAAGGAGGAAAAGATATGTCAAATAAGGCAACAGGCACAATCGCACAGGTTATGGGACCTGTCGTTGACGTTCGTTTTGAACAAGGAAAATTGCCTTCTATAAATAACGCGCTCAAAATCCAAAATGGTGACAAAATCCTCACCGTTGAGGTTGCACAGCACATAGGCGACAACACAGCCCGTTGTATCGCTATGGCATCAACCGATGGACTTAAAAGAGATATGCCAGTTATCGACACAGGTATGCCTATTAGTGTGCCTGTTGGTAGAAAAACACTCGGCAGAATTTTCAATGTTCTTGGTGAGTGCGTAGATAATAAACCAGCACCAGATACTGAGGAAGTTTGGGACATTCATAGAAACGCCCCAGACTATGAAGAACTCTCAACCTCAACCGAAATTCTCGAAACAGGAATTAAGGTAATTGACCTTATTTGCCCCTACTCAAAGGGTGGTAAAATCGGTCTTTTCGGTGGAGCGGGTGTAGGTAAAACAGTTCTTATTATGGAACTTATCAACAATATCGCAAAAGAGCATGGTGGTCTTTCTGTATTCACAGGCGTAGGTGAGCGTACAAGAGAAGGAAACGACCTTTATAACGAAATGAAAGAGTCGGGAGTTTTGTCAAATACAACCCTTGTTTACGGACAAATGAACGAACCACCAGGGGCGAGAATGAGAGTGGCGCTTTCGGGACTTACAATGGCAGAATATTTCCGTGATAAAGAGGGGCAAGATGTGCTTCTTTTCATAGACAATATTTATCGTTTTACACAAGCGGGTTCTGAGGTTTCAGCGCTTCTTGGAAGAATGCCATCAGCCGTTGGCTACCAACCAACTTTGGCAAATGAAATGGGCGCGCTTCAAGAGAGAATCACCTCAACCAAAAAGGGTTCAATCACCTCAATTCAAGCGGTATATGTTCCAGCCGATGACTTGACTGACCCAGCACCAGCGACAACCTTTGCGCACCTTGATGCAACAACTGTTTTGTCAAGAAGTATCGCATCACAAGGCATCTACCCAGCGGTTGACCCACTTGAATCTACAAGTAGAATACTTTCTGCTGATATTTTGGGAAATGAGCATTACGAGGTCGCAAGAGAAGTTCAAAGAGTTTTGCAAAGATATGGCGAACTTATGGACATTATAGCAATTATGGGTATGGACGAACTTTCTGATGAAGATAAATTGCTTGTTCAAAGGGCGAGAAAAATTCAGCGTTTCCTTTCACAGCCGTTCAGCGTGTCTGAAAAGTTTACAGGTATTGAGGGAACATATGTACCCCTTAGCGAAACTATAAGAGGATTTAAGGAGATAGTCGAAGGCAAGCACGACAACTTGCCAGAGAGCGCGTTCTTGTTTGTTGGTACAATAGACGAAGCGGTGCAAAAGGCTAAAAGAATGAGTAATGAATAAATTCAAACTTGTAATTTCCTCACCTGACGGAGCGGTTTTCGAAGGGGAAGTGTCTAAAATTTCACTTCGTGGAGTTGAGGGCGAATTTGCAGTAATGGCAGGGCATATTCCTTTTGTAACTGCAATAAAACCTTGCGATTGTAAAATCGAAATTGACGAGGACGAAATCAAAACAGCCAAAACCGAGGGAGGACTCTTGACTGTTTCCAAAGACCAAACAACACTTCTTTCAAGTTCATTCAAATTTGACGCATAAGGAGCAGGGCTGATGAATAAAAACGAACTGCTGAAAAAATTTCAGGACTTTGAGTCAACTCTTAAAAAACTGATTATAGAGGTCAGTGGCTATTCCAACCGCGCAAAGGAGATTTTAGAGGGAACTACCGATTATTTAATGGTGTCAAGTTTTGTCGTAGATATCAATAGTGCAAGGCGTAAGAATAATATACAAATAAAACAACTTGAAAGTTTCTCTGACACAGAGGTTCAAAGCATTGACTGGACAAATGTGTTTGAATGGATGCAAGACCGCATTTGTAGTTTTAATGAGCGCTTGAAGTATGTAAAATCCAGACTATATTTATAAGAAAAAGCACCTCGGTTGAGGTGCTTTTTTAATGCAAAATGCGGAGAGCGAAAAGATAAATCAATACAAAATAACCGCGT
>JAZSDJ010000213.1:0-5628 GCA_045531105.1 Eubacteriales bacterium
CAAATAGTTCCTTCGTTTGTAAAATTTTTTATATAATGTTCTATTTCACATGGATTTGGAGAAATTAAAATCGTCACAAGAGGCTTTGTAATATATTCGCAATTTTCGTAACTTTCACCTTTTACAAACAAATCATTCATACGAAAACTTTTGCATAATTGTTCGAGCCTATATTTGTTATCATCAAAAATTAATATCATTTTTCACCTTTTGTAATATTTTTCGAAAAACTCCCGTATTATTTAGTAAAACCAAAATAATAAGGAGATTTAAAATGTTTGTTTACTCTTTTAAGGCTTCAACCTTGAAATTTATAGGGGTTGTAAGCATTTGCGTAGTTGTATTGATTGCACTTGTATTCATTGTACCAACCTACTCAAAAGAGACGACGGCGGAAATTGCATTGATGAATGAAAACATATCATTTAACAATGTAAAAAGTGCCGATGATGGAAAAAGGTTCTTGTCTCAATATGGTTGGCAGACAGATGAAATAGTAGTCGAAGAATGTGAAGTGACAATTCCAAAAGATTTCGACAAAGTTATGACATCATATAATGAAATTCAAAAGCAACAAGGATTAGACCTTTCAAAATACACTAAGAAAACCGCAAATAGATACACTTATAAAATAACCAACTACCCTAACTACAACGGAACAGTTTATGCAAATATAATAATTTACAAAGACAAAGTAATTGCAGGAGATATCTGCTCCGCAGATGCAAAAGGGTTTATACATACTTTATACTTCCCTACTGTATCGTCAAATTAATTTTACCATATTTTATAACAAAAGCAAGATTTTTTCTTGCTTTTGTTCTTTTTTTATTTTTTATTGAATAATTTTGTTACAGAATAGAGGTGAAAATATGCGTTGTGAAATATGTATAGAAAATAAAGTAGATGAAATTTTACTTTATGTGCTGAACAAATTGCCAAAAAGCATCGGGACAAGCATTTTTGAATTTTTATCAAGGAACAATTTTCCTCAAATAAGCGAGATTAGAATGCATAGCGGTAGTTATATAAGTTTCATTGCTAATTCAAAAAATTTAAGAACCGATATTTATCTTGCTCCAAAAGATATAAATGAGATTATTACATTGTTATGTGATGGCTCTGTATATGCACACTTTGACACAATAAAAGATGGTTATATCAGTATAGGCAATGGTATCCGAGCTGGTGTATGTGGACGAGCAAAAACGGAAAATGGAAACATTGTTGCAATTTCTGGAATTAGTGCTATAAACATTAGGCTTCCCAAAAGAATTCCCCACTCCGCAGATTATCTATTCTCAATATTAAAAGAAAATAATTTTAACAAATCAATAATCTTATATTCTCGTCCTGGCGTTGGAAAAACTACTATTTTACGAGAACTTATCTATATGATATCCAACTACGAAATTCCGTTAAGACATGCTGTAATAGACTCTCGCGAAGAAATAACTCCTTTTATGAATCCATATCTTATTTCTTCTGATGTTTTCATTTCATACCCAAAAGGTGTGGCCATAGAAATTGCCACAAAAACTATGACACCTGAACTTATTATCTGCGACGAAATATCATCATTAGAAGAATCGACTGCAATTTTACGTTCTTCAAATTGCGGAGTCAAATTAATAGCCACCGCACACGCTGGCTCTTTTGCTGAATTAAAGTCAAAAGAAATTTTACAAAATCTCTTCTTACATAATGTGTTTGACTATGCATTAGGTGTTTTTCGTGATATAGGTTCTAAAAAATATGAGTTTTCACTTGATAAATTATGATAAAAATTTTAGGTTGTATATTAATTTTATGTGCATCAATATGCTCTTGCATTCTATATGAAAAAGCAGAAAAAAGCAAGTTACAAAACATTAAAGAAATGTGTGAATTTATAAAGTATATTCGAACTCAAATAGAATATTTTTCTGCTCCTCTTGATAAAATTTACAGTTCGTATGAACATTCGTCCGAACTAATTGATAAAATTTCGGCAAATGAATTAAGTTCTATAAAAGAATACTTTGAAAAAGATGATTTTAAAATTATATCTTCTCTTTTTTATTCTCTCGGAAAAGGTCTGAAAAGTGAGCAACTCGCTCTTTGTTCTTATTCAATAACCGAACTCGAAGAATCATATAAAAAGAAAGAAGCAGATTTTCCAAATAAAATTAAAGTATTTAGAGCAATGGCTCTTTTTTGTGGATTCTGCGCAATAATTTTGCTTATATAAGAGGTTTCAATGGACATATCTTTGATTTTGAAAATAACAGGAATCGGAATTTTGGTATCTGTCGCGTGCCAAATTCTATCAAAAAGTGGAAGAGACGAACAAGCAACTCTTTTGTCAATAGGCGGAATTGTTATAGTTATGCTACTTATAACAAGCGAACTTGAAACACTTTTTTCAACACTTTCAAGAATTTTTGGATTATAAAAAATGGACAACTTAAAAGTTTATGGTATAATCATTTGCGCCCTTTGCTTTTGCGTAATATTTAAAAATTTTCATAGTGATTATTCTCTTTTTATACGACTTGTTGTGACAATAGGAGTGAGTATAGCCTCTCTGGCTCTTATTTACCCTGGGTTAAAATATATTAACGAAATTTCAAGTGGAACTGAAATTGAAAAATATATTCCTACATTAATGAAATCATTAGGAATTGCTTTCGCGGTTCAAATTACCGCGGATTCTTGTAAAGACGCAGGCGAAGAGGCTTTGACGTCTCGTATATATTTGTTTGGACAAGCAGAAATTTTTATAATTTGTATTCCAATAATAAAAAATCTATTTGCTCTTTGCGAAAAAATCTTAGGTTGATTATGAAAAAACTATTTTTTATTATTTTTTTTGTTGTTATTTTTACCCTTCCAATTTACGCAGAAGAAAATATTAACAATCAAATATTTAATGATATAGATGAAGAATACTTTGCCTTTGAAAGTTCATTGCCCGACTATGTTAAAGACTTCTTTCCAAAAGATTTATTAGAAGGAAACTTTTCTAACATTTCGGTAAATGATATTAGTCAACAAAGTTTTTTGGATTACATTATTAATCATTTACTTTCATATTTGCCAGTCATTTTGAAAAAATTTGCAAATTTGTTTGTATTACTTTTAATTTCTTCAATTTTTAACACTTTAAAAACTTCTTTTGCATCAGAAGGGTTAAAAAATGCTTTTTCAATATGTTCTTCCCTATGCGTTTCAATCTGCATTTTTTCTTCTGTATCAACTATTTTAGATATGAGCATTGATTATATAAAAATCTTGTGTTCAACTATGAATTCGTTTTGCCCACTTATGAGTACTTTATACCTTCTTACAGGTTCCATTTCAAGCGCTACTGTATCTAATACATCAATGATGCTATTTCTTGCTATCGTCGAAAATTTTGTGCTTTACGGACTTGCCCCGATAATGAAAATATGTCTTTGTTTTTCAATAGTCACTTCAATTTCCGGAACAACTGATTTAAGTGGAATTTCTAAAACTTTAAAAAATGCATTTATAAGTATTTGTGTTTTTCTTGTTTCAATTTTTTCCTTTGTTTTATCTTCACAAAGTGTTTTGACACATAGTATCGATTCTTTGTCGCTACGCACGGCAAAATTTGCCATTGGGAATTTTATACCTATTGTAGGTGGGTTTATAAGTGATTCTTTAAAAACAGTTTCCGCAAGTCTTTCTTTAATCAAAAATTCATGTGGTGTTTTTGCAATTTTTGTAATATTGCTTTTGATTTTACCAGTAATTATATCTTTGATATTAAATAAGTTTTTCTTTAATCTTGCCAGTGGTGTTTCAAAAGCACTTGGCTCCGAAAATGAGTCAAGAATTTGTGATGAGGCATCGAATTTATGTTCTTTTGCATTATCTATTATTGCTCTTTGCTCTGTTGTTTTCGTTTTTGCTCTTACTATTTTTATAAAATCTTCTGTTGAGGTGAGCCAATGAATGCTTTTATAAAGGCAATTCTTTCCCTTGCCGTAATATCAGGAATTGCTAACTCTATTTTAACTTCATCAGGCTCAATAAAGCGCTACATTAATTATCTAATCAGTCTTATTATGATAATTGTTATTTTTTCACCTGTTTTTAATGTTTTATCATCTTTTGATAAAATCAAGGAATACACGAATGAATTTAGTCATAGCATTAAAACAGAAGAAATTATAAATGCTTCAAACGACCTCGTAATAACTAATACCGAAGAAAAAATATGCGAAGGTATAAAAGAAATAATAATTTCAAGATTTAAGTTTAACGAGAATGATGTTTATGTAAATTTAACCTGCGATAAAAACAATATCAATTCCATTCAGATAAAATCCATAAACATCACTTTAACAAACAATGCATCTTGGGCTGATATAGATGAAGTAAAACAATATCTTGAAGATATTATAGAATGCGAAATTAATATTAAAAGGAGGTAAAAATGCCAAAAAGGCACAAAAATAAAATTATTATATCTTCCCTTGTCATTTTGGGGATTATGTTTATTATTTTAGGCTCAGTAAATGCCAAAACCGACTCAAATAATAGCGAGAATTATGTAAACAATTTAGAAAACAAATTAGAAAACTTCTTAAAAACTGTCGAAGGAATAAATGAGGCAAAAGTTATAATTACACTTGAAGAAAATGACGAGGAAGAAATAAAAGAAATTTTCGGTGATGAATCCACCAGTACTCTCTACCCAAAAGTTCGTGGCGTCGCAGTAGCATGCACAAACGGAAATGACTATAAGGTACAAGAAAAAATTACTAATATTGTTTCAAGTTATCTCGGGATTTCCTCAAATCGAGTAAAAATAGTTGCTATAAAATAGCATATTTTATGTAATTCAAGAATAAAATTTACTACAAATAAATTAATAGGAGAAACATTATGAAATCAGAAACTCAAAACAATCAATCTGTTAAACAAAGCAAATTCAAGTCTTTCTTCAAAAAATTTGGTATTAGAAATTTAGTTGTAATTTGCGCTATTCTTTTAATTGGTGGTGCTGTTGGAATAAATTACATACTCTATTCAGAACCTGATACCGAGCCAGCAGGCGATGTAGATATTGACCTTGGTGACACAAACATTCAAGACACACTTGACCAAGACGAAAACACCGCTAATTACTTTGCCCAAACCGCCCTTAGCCGTCAACAAGCAAGAGATGAAGCGCTTGAAGTGTTGCAAGCAGTTGCAACAAATACCTCTGCAATGCCAGAAGCCGTTGATGCCGCTCTTGCTGACATCGCTCAAATTGCAAAAGACATTGATAGTGAATCAAAAATCGAAACTCTTATTCGCGCAAAAGGATTTGAAGAATGCATCGCTGTAATTAATGATAATAGCGCAACTGTTATCGTTAAAACAGATGGGCTTTTAGCAAGCGAAGTTGCTCAAATTAACGAAATTGTTTACGAACAATCAGGCATTTTGCCAACTGGACTCAAAATTATCGAGAAGAACTAATATTTAGAAAATCCCGATTCCTTCGGGGTTTTCTTTAATTTACTTGACAAACCAAAAAAAATATAGTAAAATGGTTAAAACGATATTTAGAAGGCGGTATTTTTATGGAATTAAAAAATAAATCCTATGTAGAATATAAAGGCAAACCAC
>JAZSDJ010000103.1:0-3095 GCA_045531105.1 Eubacteriales bacterium
GTTATTTAATCAAATCGTCAAGGTTAGGAATTTTGAGTAACTCTCCTCCGCGCTTTGCTGACTCGTTAGCAATTATGCCAGGCAGAGATATTCTTATTCCCATATCAACATCTATTGGTGGAGCTGTGTCGTCAATTATGCACCTTATAAAATCTCGTATCATTTTAGCGTCTACACCGCCGTGTCCATAAACATCATCGGTATTTGACAACTTAACTGGAATTTCAAAATACTTTTCAAAGGTATTTGGCACCTCAGAAAGTTTTGCAAAAGATGTCGCTTCTTCAAGTGGCTTTGTTTTATCGGTAAGAATAGAGCCTTTTGTTCCATAAAGCGCAAAATTATGGTCGTAGCCCACATACATTCCAAAACCGATAAAAATACGAATTACAGCGCCTTTGGCTGTTTTAAATATCGCTATTCCGTTTTCATCGCCCTCACTATACTGATTATATTTTGCAGCATCTGGCACCATGCAAGAAACACTAACGGGGTAATCGTCCATTATGTAAAGAAGTGGTCCTAAATTGTGTGTCAAATATGTTATAGCGGGGTTGTATTTTCTCCAATGATTTTCGGGGGTATATGGTTTTATTTCATCAGGGTGAGTGGCGTGTAAATATTCAGATTCTGCATAAAGAATATCACCGAACTTGCCGGCCTCGTGCATTTCTTTCCATTTCTCGATAAAAGCCCAGTAGAAGCAGTTTTCTCCTGCCATATATTTAAGTTCAGGGTGTAATTTTACTGCATCACGAAGAATTTTTGCTTCTTCTATGGTTTCTATTACAGGAATTTCACTTAAAACATGCTTTCCCGCTTCAAGTGCCATTAATGTGTGCTTTGTATGTAGTGGTTTGTCCGTTGCTATATAAACTGCATCTATATCGCTCTTTAAAAGTTCTTCTATGCTATTAAAACAGAGTAAATCCTTTACTCCATTTTTCTCATAGTCCTCTTTGCAAGCAATAAGTGTGGCAGGGTCACTGTCTGAGATTGCACGAACAACTACATTGTCATCCCCAATTAGTGTCCAAGCAACATACGCTCCTCTTTTCAAGCCCACTACGCCCAACTTAACAATCTTCTTTTCCATAAATACCTCTTTTAGTTATCAACTATATTTTTAGTATAACAGAAAATTACGGCTTTGAAAATACGAATTTTAGTTTTTGTGTAAAAATCCACAAAATTGATTTTTTAATTAAGGCTGATATCAGTTCGCCAAAAAACAGGTTTTTTCGTGTGTTTTTGATATAAATTATGCAAACGACAATATAATTCGTACGATGCACATAAACTCTGAGTGCAAGGCTGAAATTTATTGTGGTTGGAGAAGTACTCCTTCGCCAAATGGCGAACCATTTGGTTTTGAGAAAATTAATTTTCTTTTTGACTGAATGTTTTAAATTTATTGACTTTTTTAAGATTTCATATTAAAATAAGATTTAGAAAATATAAAATATTTAAGGAGATTTTTATGTATTCTTTTGAAAGACTTCATTACAGCATTAGAGGTTCATATCTTGTTTGGGACAAAAAAGGTAGAAACACCTTAAAAATGGATATGATTCACAATCACGGTCAAGATATTTTCAACGGTGTTTTGGCTATCGACTTTGGTTCTGGTTCAAAGTTTTCCTTTGTTCCAAGAGAGGCTACTGCAAAATTTGATGGTGGTGAAACAAAAATTACCATGTTTGGTATTGATGGTACATTTATTAAGGGTAAAGGAAAAGAAATCGTTGTAGAAATTGCAAAAGCAAACATGAGATTTGATTATCAAATCATTCAAAATGGCATTGTAGAACTTTGCGATTTCAATAATAATTGCAGTCTTATGTTTGTTCCAAATAAAGGTTCGTTGAAGATTGAAAAACTGCGTCAGCCTGGTAAAGTTACCTCTGACTATGTCAATGTGCGTGTTTTGCCTGATGAAAATGGCGAATATGAGTTCGCTATTGAGGGAAACTTCCTTGAAAAAAGCGCTACATTGGCACAGGGTATGAGTTATGATTACTATGCTGATTTGGCAGAAAAAGACTATATCGCTTGGGAAAAGAAATTTAATTGCAAAAATAAGTATGAAAAAGAGTGCGCTTACATAATGTGGTCAAACACTATTGCTCCTTTGGGCAATTTCGCAACCGAAGCGATTGTAATGGGCAAGGCTGGAATGAGTAATGTTTGGAGTTGGGACAACGCCTTTAACGCTCTTGGCCTTGCTGATATTGATTACAGATTGGCTATGGACCAGTTTATGGTAATGTACAAGCACATTAATCGTGTTGGCAGAGTTCCAGATGCTATATCTGAGCACTACAAAGTATGGAACTTTGTTAAACCACCTGTACAAGGTTGGATGTACAAGCAAATGATTAAAAGAAATCCAGAATTTGCGACGCCTCATGCACTTGACGAAGTATATTTCGATATGAAGCGAAACACTGACTGGTGGCTCAATCTTCGTGGAGAAGTTCCATCATATTACCACGGAAACGACTCCGGACAAGACAACTCAACTTGTTTTGACAAGAGTGAGCATATTGAAACATCTGAACTTATCGCTTTCCTTTCAGTTCAATGCTCTTTCCTTTCAGAAGCGGCTGAAATTCTCAACTTCCCTACTGACAAAAAGATTTACGCTCAACTTGCAAAAGAACTTGCAGAAAAAGCGATTAAGGACTATTGGGACGGAGAAAAAATCTTTGTTCGTCTTGCTGAAACTGGTGAGCCTTATTACTGTAACGCTCTTATGCCTTTACGTGTAATTGTTCTTGAAGATATGCTTCCTAAGGAGATTCAAGAATACATTGTTAAACAAATTACAGAGCATCACCTTTGCAAAGGTGGTATTGCAAGCGAGGCGCTTGATAGCCCTATGTTTGTTGAAAACGGCTATTGGCGTGGTGCTGTTTGGGCGCCTGATGTTGTTATGTTCGTTTATGCACTTCGCAATCTTGGTTACAACGACCTTGCTGATAAGATTGCTGAAAATTATAAGGCTGCTATTTGCAAATATGGATTTAGCGAAAACACAAGCGCTATAACTGGAAAGGGACTTCGTTGCAAAGGCTATGCTTGGGCAGCGAACG
>JAZSDJ010000020.1:0-2119 GCA_045531105.1 Eubacteriales bacterium
AGGAATAGGACAAGAGGGGCTTACAAACACAAAACTTGTTCAGGCTTGGAACTTTGAAAACACTCAATATATGTATGATAATGCGTGTAGCCCATTTGCAACCGCTACTTTTACACAAGAGGCTACTAATTATACATTTGAACATCCTGATACAATGGACTTTGCTATGAATCTTCAAAATTCTAAATTAAAGACCATTATATTGAGCGAAAATATGACAAACGGTTCAAAACATCAATATTTTAGAAGTATTAAAACCCTTGAAAAGATTATGGTACCGGCGGGAGTAACGAGTTTTGGTGCTGAGGTTTTCCGTGATTTGAATAATAGTTATCTTGTTTTCTTCACAGGAACAGAGTCGCAGGCAACCACTCTTAAATCAACAACAAATACATCTCACAACAGCACATTTACTACCAATGCAGTCATAATTTCATACGAAACATATCTTGCCGACCAAGAAACCTATGATAACGCAACAAATAAGCCATATATAATTTATGACACTAACTACTGCGATGCATTTTATTATTCAGAGCATCAAGGCGACGACCATGACTGTACTACCGATAATTACTGTGAAAGATGTAAAACCAATTTTCCAAAACAAAGCGATACACATGATATCGTTCACACACTCTCTTATGCGAATGGTTTTGACAAAGTAGGTTGCTACAACAACTATTGCACAAGAACAGGTTGTACAATGGCAGGCGAAGAAATTGTTGATTGTGAAAAAGATGCCATCATTGTAGCGAAAGGCTATTCAAAACCTGAAAAAGGCAACTATACAGGCTTGAATGCAGGATTTGAAGTTAAAAAAGACCTTCTTGAACTCTATGAAACTTTGAACGAAGATGAAGTATCATTTGGATTGTTTATGATAAATCCAGAAATCAAAGATGGTGACAATACAGTTCCAATTTCAAAAATCCTTGAAGGAGAAACTCTTGCACTTGCAAGTGGAGTAAAAGGAGTTAATATTGAGATTGAATCCGCTAACTACACAAGCCTTAGTGTAGAGGTAAGAGGATTTGATGATACAGATAATACATCAAACTTCTATACACTTAAACTTGTAACAGCAATGACAGTTAAGACAAAAGAAGGAGTTCACTTTGTACAAGTAGGACTTGAAAACGCTACAAATACAACTATCGAAATCGACGGAACCCAATTCAACTATGTAACAGCAAGTAGCGTTTACGACTCAATATCTCAACAATAAACAAAAAGCCCTCAACCGAGGGCTTTTAATTTTGTGTTAAAAAGTTTTATTTTTTAAAATAAGACATAGCAGCGCCGATAACGGTGGAAAATTGCGCGTTTTCGGGAATTATCATATTAACACCAAAATGCTTGTTAAACATATCTACAACTGCCTGAGATTGAGACATTTGAGTGAGATTACCAGTCAAAACAATATCTTTTATTCCGTATTGACGAGAAGCGAAAATAGCCATCATACCAACAGTTTCAAAAATCATATTAATAAGACCGAGTGCGATATCATTTTTAGTTGCGATATCGCTAACTCTACCAAAGTTTGAAGCGGTGAGTTCACCACTGAGTCCTGCGTTTTTCTTTGATAAATCGCCAACCTTCAAGTCAACATTTGCAACATCACCATCTTTTGCAATTTCATCAATGTGTGCAATAGTGTCAAGACCCAATAGTTTCTTTGAAAGTCCCATAAGCGTACCACCGCCAACACCCGTACCACCGAGATAAACAGGTTCTTCATTCGCAACTGAATGAACAAGAGCGGTACCAGTACCCATACTTACGATAATTGCATCGCTAAACTTTGAAAGATAAAGTCCACCAAGACCAATACCACGAAATTCAGGCACAACCTCGCATTTAAGATTATAAATAGGCTTAGTTATAAAAGACGAGCCAACACCCGTAATCATAACTCTTTCGATGTCTGAAAGTTCCAAATTATTAGTTTCAGTAAATTTGCCAAACGCACCATAAACCGAAGTTATAGGGTCGTTAGCGGTAACGCAAATAGGCGCAATGAGATTTTGCTTGTCGTCAAAGCCAACGATTTTAGTTGTGCTTCCACCGACATCTATACCAAGTCGGAGGCCAAGCGGTCTTAGGAAGACAACAG
>JAZSDJ010000180.1:0-3555 GCA_045531105.1 Eubacteriales bacterium
TTTTTCGTCTTTTTTGTTTTTACAAAGAAAATCATTGACAATTAAGATAGATAAATGATAAAATTATAATGATACACTAAAACAAACTATATTTTATTTTTTATTATGATAAAGAAAGAAACCAAGAAACAAATTTTTAGACTTACTATCTCGATTATTGTCGTTTGTTTGTTCTTTGTCGCTTGCGTGTCACTTCTTGAAATTTTCGGTTTGGCAGAACTTTCGCGTGAGGAACTTCAAGGATTTATCGAGTCAACGGGCGTTGTCGCGCCACTTATTTATATTGCAATAAGTTTCTTGCAAGTAACATTTGTTCCGCTTCCGAACGCGGTTACAATTCTTGCTGGCAACTATGTTTTTGGCCCTGTTTTGGCGTTTATTTATTCCTATATAGGTACGCTTCTTGGCACTATGCTTGCCTATGGGCTTGGCAAGTGGATTGGAAGAAAATTCGCGATTTGGGTGGCAGGAAGTAAAGAGCAACTCAAAAAGTGGATTGAGAAACTCAAAGGCAGAGAATATGTTCTTCTGCTCGTTATGTTCTTTTTCCCGTTTTTCCCAGATGATATTCTTTGCGTTATCGCGGGACTTTTTCCGTCGATTTCGTGGTTAGGATTTCTTGTAATGCAACTCGTTACAAGAGCGACCTCAATTTCATCAACACTTGTCTTTATGTCGGGAGATGTAATTCCGTTTGACGAGCCTTGGGGAATTGTTGTAATATCAATCGTTGCTATTTTGTGCATTGTTGGGGTTGTGCTTTGCTTTAAGTACACAGATAAAATAAACGACTTTTTGCATCGCCACGGACTAATTAAAAGAGACGCCCCTCCTGTTTGCATTGATACGGTGGAAATTCAAGCGATAAAGGAAGAAAAGAAACAAGAAAAAGAACTCCGTCGCCAAGAAAAACTTGCAAAAAAAGGAAAAGACAACGCAGAGGAAACGCAAGAAGAATAGGTATGAAAATTTACGATTTTAATGGTAAGAAAAATGTTTGTGGTCAAAGAATAGAAGAGGCAAGAAAAAAGGCAGGGCTTTCGCAAGAAAATCTTGCAGCGAAACTTTGAATAGAGGGTGTAATCATAGAAAGAGATAGCATTAGCCGAATTGAAATAGGCACGCGATTTGTGGCTGATTATGAGATTTTGGCACTTTGCAAAATTTTAAAGGTGACACCACAGCATCTGCTTGGCTTGGAATAAAAGCAAAAAGGACGAAATCAATCGTCCTTTTTTTATTTCGATTTTCAAGGGCTGGTTTTGGTTTTGGGTTAAATTGTGAAAATTAAATAAAATCAAGTCTTTTGTCGCTTTTTAAAAAACCTCAAATTTGTGCAAAATTTACAAATTTTTACAAAACGCAAATCATTCAAAAAACCATCATAAAATCATCACATTGGATTTGTACAATAAAAGTAGAGAGAGGAAAACTTCGAAAGGGAGGACACCTTATGAAACGAATTTTATCACTTTTATTATGTTTACTTTTGCTCGTTGGCTTTGTCGCTTCGTGCGAGAACGAGGAATTTACATCAAATTCGATGAGCGAAGACTCATCAAGCACCGAGCCTGCAAGCGAACCATTACAAGAACCTACAAGTGAGCCATCACAAGAGATGTCAAGCGCTCAAACACAAGAGCCTGTGGATGATGAGGAAAAGGTAGATAACGATAAGTCCTTTAAGCATTATACCTTTGAAAGCACAGTCGATGTTATGCCTGAAATAGAGGTATTGACAAATTATGAGGAACTTGTTGAGTATTCAAATGGCAAAGGACTTCACAAGGCAGATTTAAGGGTAGAGAACGAAAACAATGTTGAATTTGATGTGCGTTTGTTTGAAAACACATTCGAGGACAATTTTGTAATAGCCGTGCCATTCAATTTCACCGAATACGAAGAGTTATACTATAATGGCTTCGAAGAATACGAAGATGGCACATATGCTCTTGTGCTTGTGTTGAAGCATCAATACAACGAGTCGATAGAAAAAACATACTACAATTTTGACTTTGTAATTGTTCCGCGAAAGTTTTACAGCGAAAACATGGAAAATGGCGGAATAAAACTTTATGTAGAATGGCTTCCAGTTGAACCAACCTACAACATTCCAGAAAACACGCCTTATAACAAAAAGGTTACAAATGCAACAAAGGAAAAACTTCACTCAATGAGTGAGGGTGAGTATATACCGCTTACTGTGTGGCTCTATTCACCACCTCACACGGCGGTGCAGGGTAATGGTATTAGCGACTATGAACTCTCTTCAAGGGTAAACAAATTCAACGCTCTTCTCAGTGCATATAAGAGCGAACACGGAGAAATGGAAACAACCGAAGTGCCGATTGACAAACTCAGAGAGTTTACAGGAAACACCGACGAGAATATTATGACAGATACAGAACTCATTTCTTGTCTTGAAAGCGTTGGTGGTGTCAGATATACTATTAAAATTTATGAGATATATAAGGACACACACGAATATAGACAATCAATAAAGAATGATAACATAGCAAGAAACGAGGAATTTTGTGCGCTTCTTGATATGACAAAATGCAGAAATATATATAAAAATTCATTGCTTTGTGTGATTACTCTTGAATGCGAGAGGGACTATGTGCTTGCTCTCCAAGAAATGTCTCTTGTAAGTAGCATATCTTGGAACAACCCCAGTGAAGACATTTTAGAAGAAAACGAAGATTGTGACGCATAAAATAAAAAAGGACGATTGATTTCGTCCTTTTTATTTTGCGCTTTTTACTATGATGCAATAACTATCAGTCATGGCTCGTCACAGTTTGGCTGTCGGTCCGCACCGACTATTCGGTTGTGTAGTTGTCAAAATAGCCTTGAATATAAACGATAGGAGTTCCCTTATCGCCAGAGCCAGAGGTAAGGTCGCAAAGAGAGCCGATAAGGTCTGTTAATCTTCTTGGAGTTGTTCCCTGAGAAGCCATGCTACCAACAAGGTCATCTTCTTTATTTTTGATACGTTCAGAAATAGCATCTTTCAAAGCATCACCGGAAAGGTCTGCAAAATCATTATCGGCGAGGTATTTAAGCTTGATTTCGTTTGGCTGACCAACAAGACCGGCTGTATATGCAGGGGCAACAACAGGGTCTGCAAGTTCCCAGATTTTACCCTGAGGATCCTTGAATGCACCGTCGCCGTAAACCATAACCTCAACATTCTTGCCTGTAGCCTCGAGGATTCTCTTCTGAATATCAAGAACGAGGGGCTTGCACTCTCTGGGGAAGAGCTTGATTGTGTCCTCTGTGGATTTGTTGGAGCCGAGAAGACCGTATTTTTCGTTGCTGCCGCCCTTCTTGCCGGGAGTATTCATTATATCGTCAAGACCGCAGACAGCCTTTGCGCCTGCTGCCTTAAGAATTCTCTTGGTGCGCGCACGTGTATGGATGTCGCAGGTAAGGACGCAGTCTGTGTAGTCAAGAATGGCCTTTGCCTGGTTTGCGAAGATGATTTCAACCTCAGTGCCTGCTTCCTTAACGATTGAAGCGTAGTAATCAACATAGTCAACACCTGTGAAGGGG
>JAZSDJ010000082.1:0-4878 GCA_045531105.1 Eubacteriales bacterium
ACAAAAGACGATGTGACAAATATGCACTTTGTTCAAGCAACACTTGACACAGAAGATAGCATTACACTTCACGACTTTGATTTTGTAATCGTAACAGCCTCAGCGGTTTATAAAGACCCAATCCCAACAGCATAACAAAAAGCCCTCAATCGAGGGCTTTTTTAATTTGATTTTAAAGTGTGAAGACATTACTCAATTTCCACAAATGTGCAAACTGCGTTATGGTCGGAGTAGTATTGACCATCTATGGGGGTGTCCTCTACACGATAGGAATTTTCGTATGGAAGATTTGCAAAAATATAGTCGATTTTAACTTGCTCATTTTCGCTAAGTTTTCCAAAATTGTGGAATGTTGGCCCTAAATCTTTTGTGCAATCAACAACGCCTTTTTTCGACAATGTGTCTAAAATCAACTTGATTTCTGGCGCATCAGGCTCTGCATTAAAATCTCCTACAAGCACAAAATTTTCCTCGTGATTGTTGAGGTATTCGCAAATAAAATCTGCCTCTTTTTCCCTTTCTGCAACATGGTCAAGGTGAGTGCAAACAAACAAAAATGGTTCCTTTGCCTCTTTGTGCTTCAAAAGTGCCGAGGACATAAGTCTTGGACAAGGGCTATGTCCTCCCCCGAAGTGACTTCCTGCAAGGCAAGGAGTGTAGGAGAGCCATAAATTTTCATAACTTATCAAAGAGAAGCCAGAGCGAAATGCAATAGCGGTACTCTCTCCAAAATAGTCTTTATTTCTGCCACAGTATAGAACTGTATAATCACAAAGAGATTTTTTTAATCGTTCGTACATTGACTCGGTAATTTCTTGAAAACCGATAAGGTCGGGACACTCTTTGCCAATAACTTCAACAACTCTTGAAAAACGATTTGAAAAAGAGTTTATTCCGTCTCCTTCGTTGTCGTATCTTAAATTAAAACTCATAACTTTTATTTTCATAAAATCACCTCACTTTGAGTATATCATAATAATTTTATATTTTCAATATAAACTCTTGAAAAAATAATAGTAAAATGTTAAAATGAAATTGAAAAAGCATCAAAGGAGAGAAAGATGGCAATTTTTGAAAAAGGCGGACTCGTTTTTGTTTCTCAAACCGAAACAAAACTGAAAAGTGAAAAACTCGAATATACCAAAAACGGTGAAGTAGACGAGTATAAATTAAAACTCGAATTTGATGGAGAGGTAATGCCTAAGCCATATGGCTTAATTTGGGAAATCGACCAAGTTGATATGATGTGCTTTTGGTCGTCAAAATCAAATCAACAGCACAACCTCACCCCAGATTGGTGTATGCGCTCTATCGAAAGCAAAACAGCCTCTGGTATGCCACTTGCAGTGGTGTATAACAAGGCAAACATAAACAGAGTAAGCGTAGCACTATCCGACCCGTCAACACCTACAACTATATCAGTTGGCGTGGTTGAGGAAAATGGAAAACTTCGTTTTAAGGTTGAACTTTTCTCGAAGGCAACCGCCAAAATGAGCGAGTATGAGGTTGTAATCCGCGTAGATACTCGAAATATCACAGTTGCAAATGCAATAGAAAACACACGCGACTGGTGGACAAGTCTCGGGTACAAACTTGCCTATGTGCCAGAGGGAGCGAAAGCACCTTTGTATTCTGCGTGGTATAGTTTTCATCAAAGGACAATCCCTGACGAAATCGTGGCAGAGTGCGAAGTTGCAAAAGAATGTGGCATGGACGCTCTCATAGTTGACGATGGCTGGCAAACCGACGACAATTCAAGAGGCTATGCGTTCTGTGGTGACTGGGAAATTTGTGAGAAGAAAATCCCTGATATGCAGGACTTTGTTGACAGAGTTCACGCACTTGGAATGAAATTTATGATTTGGTTCTCCGTGCCATTTGTAGGTATTCATAGTAAGAATTACAAAAGATTTAAGGGCAAATATCTTTATACAAATAAAAATGGTAACGCATCAGTTTTAGATCCACGCTTCAAGGAGGTTCGTGAGTTCCTTGTTGGCATATATGTTGACTATGTAAAGAAATACGGTTGGGATGGACTCAAACTTGATTTTATCGACTCTTTTGCATTGAGTGATGAGAGTTCAACCGAATATGATAAAATGGACTGCGTTTCAGTTGAGGAGGGCGTTTCAAAACTTCTTTCGGAAGTTTCTGATACGCTTAAAGCGATAAATCCTGAGTTCTTGATAGAATTTCGTCAATCGTATGTAGGACCAGTTGTTGCTCAATACGGAAATATGCTCCGTGTAACTGATTGCCCAAATGATGCCATCAACAACAGAGTCGGCTCGCTCCATGTGCGTTTGACTTCTAAAAATATTCCTGTTCATAGTGATATGCTTATGTGGAGCAAAAACGACACAAACGAAAGCGTTGCATATCAACTTTTGGCAATTATGTTTAGCGTACCACAAATTTCAATCAAATTTGGTGACATAACAGACGAACACAAGAAGATTTTGAAATCCTTTCTTGCCTTCTGGCGTGAGCATAGAGACACATTACTTGACGGAAAACTCGAAGTTTTCGACATTGATGCAAACTTTACCTCGGCAAGGGCGACAAGCGAAACTGAATGCGTTTGCGTACAGTATCAAAATGGTGTAGCGAAGGTTGAAAAAGTTCCAACATATATTTTCAATTCAACAGGAAAAGACGGACTTTACCTCGACCTTGGCGAAAAGAAAAATTACGAAAAATATGATATTTTCGGAAACAAATACGAGAGCGGAAAACTCAAAAAAGGTGTTTCGAAAGTATCGGTTGAAAACTGCGAAATGATAAAGGTTTTTTAAGAAAAAATCACTAAAAAAGCATTAAAGCAAGGAATTTATTCCTTGCTTTTTCTTTTTCGGAAAAATTTCAAGATTAACAAAATTTAAACATTTTTTCAAAAAATCGAAAACAAACAGGTGTTAAAATGGCTTCACAATCAAACAAAACACAAATCGAAAAGTGAGGTACTTAAAATGAACACAAACGACAACAAATTTTTAGCACAAAAAATCCGTTCACAATATGTTGAAAAAGGAACAAGCGAACTTGACGAACTTCGCGCACTTGACAAAAAGGCAAAAAAGGGAGCGAATATCTTCTCATATGTCTTTGGTAGTATAGGCGCGATAGTTTTGGGCGGCGGAATGAGCCTTGTTATGACAGATATCGGTGCAGCAATCGCAGGGGCGATGGGGCTTGGAATAAGCGTAGGAGTGGTAGGACTTGCAATGGTAATAGCGAACTACCCAATCTACAAAAAACTTCTTAAAACAAGTAAAGAAAAATACGCATCACGAATACTCGAACTCAGCGAAAAAATAATCGCAGAAGAAAATAAATAACAAAATAATAATTAACATAAATAGGAGAAAATTAAAATGGGAATCAAAGCATTTTTTAAAAAATCATTCAGCGATATGAAAGAAAGCGCAAAGGCGCAACACGAAGTAGATAAAGCAAACCTTGCCGCTGTAAAAGCGGAATCAAAAGCAACTTGGGAAGAGGCAAAAATGGCACCTTCTGCAAGACAAAAAATGATGCAAGAAGAAAGAGAAGCGCAAATTGCAGAAGCGAACAAAAGAAAAGCGGAAGCAGAAGAACGCATCGAAAAAGCAAAGAATAGAAAATAAAAATAAGAAAAATGAAGCCAAATGGCTTCATTTTTTCTAAAAAAGATAAAAAAGGCAAAAATATAAACAAAACTTTAACATTTATGTGTTAAAATAAAGAAAAACATAAATTTGGAGAGAAGTATGTTTAAGATTTTGGTAGTTGAAGACGACAGAGATTTAAATCGTTCGGTTTGCTCATATCTTAATCAAAATGGTTATGAGGCAATAAGTGCTTTGAATGCAGAAATTGCATACGACGAAATGTATAAAACGACTTTTGACCTTATCATATCAGATATAATGATGCCACAAATTGACGGCTTTGAGTTCGCGAAAACAGTAAGAACTCTAAACAGTGACATTCCTATTCTTTTTATGAGCGCAAGAGATGATTTTGCATCGAAGCAAAGAGGGTTCAGAGTGGGAATTGACGATTATATGGTAAAACCAATCGACCTTGACGAACTGTTTTTGAGAATAGGCGCGCTTCTTCGTAGGTCAAAAATCGCATCAAGTCGTCGTTTGGAAATCGGCAATTTCATAATGGATGCAGACGAGCGAACCGCTTATCTTGAAGACGAAGAAATTCCTCTTACCACAAGAGAATTTGACTTGCTTTATAAACTTTTGTCTTACCCAAAAAAGACATTTACAAGAACGCAACTTATGGACGAATTTTGGGATGTTGACTCCTCGGCGAGCACAAGAACTGTCGATGTTTATATGACAAAACTTCGTCAAAAATTAGTAGATTGCACTTCTTTTGAAATAGTGACAGTTCACGGACTTGGCTACAAGGCGGTGTTGAAATGAAAGACGGAGCAAAGATAAAAAGGGTTTTAAAGGCGCTTAATAATTATTTTGTGTTCTTTTTGCTTGTCGCTTTCGTTGTAACTTGTTGCACTATGCTTTTTGTCACAATGCTTTCAAGAAGTCTTGGGATTGAGTTTACGAGCGAAAACATTTCAATGTCAGCAAAAATAACCTTCTTGAATGTAATTATTGTCAGCATTTTGCTCACAACAATAGATGCACTTCGTAGAAAATGGGCAATAGACAGACCGGTTAAGAAAATCACCGAAGCAACAAAGAAAATGACGCAAGGTGATTTTAATGTCAGAATACCACATATGTCAATTTTTGCTGACGATAATTTTAATGAAATAATAGAATGTATTAACAAAATGGCAAGCGAATTGTCGAGTGTGGAAACGTTGCGTACAGACTTTATAGCGAACGTTTCTCACGAGATGAAGACTCCGCTTAC
>JAZSDJ010000161.1:0-3818 GCA_045531105.1 Eubacteriales bacterium
GGTCAAACCATGAACCCTGCAACACAGGACCTTTGCTCGGCAGTAGAAGAAGTAGAAGCAGAAACTGTATTTATTCTTCCAAACAACAAAAACATTATAATGACAGCGAATCAAGTAGCGGAACTTGTAGAAGATAAAAAGATAGTTGTAATTCCAACAAGATCTGTTCCACAAGGATTTTCGGCTATGCTTGGTTATGATGAAAGTGCATCAGTTGAAGAAAACGAAGCATCTATGACAGAGTGTTCAAAAGGTGTTGATACAATGCAGATAACATATGCTGCAAGAAATTCAAACTTTGATGATATGGAAATTGAGGAAGGCGATTATCTTGCACTTTTGAATGATAAACTTTTATCATCTGATAAGGATTTGAACAAACTTTTTGGACTCCTTATTGAAAAAATAAAAGAGAATGGTAAATCATTCGTAAGCATTTATTACGGAGAAGGTGTTAGTGAAGAAGAAGCAAGTAAAACTGCCGATATCTTTGCATCAGCCCTTGGCTCAGCAGTAGAAGTAACTCTAATAAATGGTTCTCAACCAGTTTATTTCTATGTGATTTCTGCTGAATAAAATTTACATAAAAAACGCACCTGTTTCAGGTGCGTTTTTTAGATTACTCTATGTTTTCAAACTGACTATTATACAGAGTATAATAAAATCCTTTTTTACTTAAAAGTTCTTCATGAGAACCTTGTTCAATGATTTGACCACTTTTCATAACCAAAATGATATCCGCCTCTCTTATAGTGGAAAGTCTATGAGCAACTATAAAAGATGTTCTTCCTTTCATTAAAAGCGCAAAAGCGTCTTGAATTTTTATTTCTGTACGAGTATCAATGGAAGAGGTTGCTTCATCGAGAATAAGCATAGGCGGCAAACAGAGCATAATTCTTGCAATACACAAAAGTTGCTTTTGACCTTGTGAAAGAAGAGAACTTTCCTCGGAAACGATAGTATCGTAACCATTTGGCAATCGTTTGATAAAATTATGAGCGTGAGAGCGTTTTGCCGCTTCAATTATTTCTTCGTCGGTAGCATAAGGGTTTCCAATCGCTATATTGTCCTTAATAGAGGCATTTCTAATCCAAGTCTCCTGTAATACCATTCCGTAGTTCTCGCGCAAGGAATGGCGCGTTAAATCTCTTATATCGTGATTGTCAACCTTGATAGAACCGCTATTTACATCATAAAACCTCATAAGAAGGTTAATTATGGTGGTTTTTCCACAGCCAGTAGGTCCAACAATAGCAATTCTTTGACCACTTTCAATGTGAAGATTTAAATCTTCAATAAGTTTTTTGTCAACAGAGTAGGAAAAGTCAACATTTTCAATGTCAACATTACCATCAACCTCAGTTAATTCAGTGGCATCACTTGCATCAGGAATTTCGCTTTCTTCATTTATGAGTTCAAAAATTCTCTCAGAACAAGCAAGAGCGTTTTGAAGTTCTGTAACAACACCAGAAATTTCGTTAAAAGGTTTTGCAAATTGAGTTGCATAACTAAGAATACTGAAAAGAGCGCCGACACTGAGAGCGACTCCTCCCGAGGCATCAATTACTATAAAAGCACCTACAAGTGCCACAGAAGCGTATACAAGCGCATTTATAAATCTTGTGGTAGGATTTACCAAAGATGAGAAGAAAATCGCTTTAACAGAGCATTTTTGAAGTTTTTCGTTATTCTTGTCAAAATCCTCAATCGCTTCATCTTCATGAGAAAATGCTTTAACAACCTTTAAATTGCCAATCATTTCATCGATAATAGCGGTTTGTTCAGCACGAACCTTCGATTGTTCATGGAACATAGAATAGGTTTTCTTTGCTATAAAATTAGCGATAAACAGTGAAAGTGGAGTTAACAAAACTACAACGAGAGCAATTTTAAAATCACCTATGAGTATCATAAAAACAAAAGTGCCGATTATGGTAATAACACCTGTGAAAAGTTGTGAAAATCCCATTAAAAGACCATCTGCGAATTGATCAACATCAGCAATTATTCTGCTTACAATTTCACCATAAGGCTTTGAGTCAATATATTTGAGAGGCAATGTTTCTATTTTGGAAAAAGCTTCATCGCGTACATTTTTTATAACATTGAATGTAATTCGGTTATTAATAACATTCATTAACCATTGTAAAACGGCTATGATAATAGCGATAATTCCTACATTTAGCAATAAATCAGAAACTTTATTGAAATTAACAGTTCCTTCACCATCTTTTAACAAGTTAATAGTTTGACCTATAATGATAGGAATGTAGAGCGTTAAAGCCACAGTTATAGTCGCTAATATAATCGAAAGTACCAGTAAGAAAGAATGTCTTTTAATATAATGCAAAACTTGTTTTATTGTGGAGAGTTTAAAAGTTGATTTTTTCATCTTATTCGCCCTCCTTTTTGAACTGAGAGTTATAAATTTCGGAATAAACAAGGCAGTTTTTCAAAAGTTCTTCGTGTTTCCCGATTCCTACAATTTCGCCATCATCAAGAACGATAATTTTATCAGCATGAGCGATAGATGCGGTTCTTTGAGAAACGATAAAAATAGTAGGAGAATAATCAAGTTTTGAAAGAGAAGAACGAAGGGCAGAATCGGTAGCATAGTCAAGAGCGGAAGCACTGTCATCAAGAATAAGAATTTCAGGTTTCTTAACAAGCGCTCTTGCGATGGTAAAGCGTTGTCGTTGACCCCCAGAAAGATTTTTACCGCCTTGCTCTATAAAATAGTCAAGTCCACCAACTTTGGAATCAAGCACATCTTTGGCTTGGGCAATAGTGATAGCATCGATTATTTCTTCATCGCTGGCGTTTTTGTTTCCCCATTTCATATTATCGCGTATAGAACCACTAAAAAGCATAGCACGTTGAGGAACGATGCCGATTTTTTCACGCAAGGTTTCAAAAGAATAATCTTTTACATTTGTTCCGTCTACAAAGACATCACCATTATAAGTGTCATAAAATCTTGGAATTAAGTTAACAAGAGATGTTTTACCAGAACCAGTTCCGCCAATAATTCCAATAACCTCTCCTTTTTTAACAGAGAAGTCAATATCAGTTAAAGAGGCTTCGCTTGCAGTTTCATATTTCAAAAATGCGTGCTTAAATTCAACGGAAAATTCACTTTTTTTGCTGGTTGAAACATCATTCCCTTCGTTAATAGAAGGCTTTATTTCAAAAATTCCTTCAACTCTGTTCCCACATGCAACTGCCTTTGTGAGAGTTATAATAAGACTTGCAAGTTTTATCAGTTCTACAAGAATTTGTGACATATAGTTATACAAAGCAATAACTTGTCCTTGCGACAGGTCGCCAGTATTAACTTTTATAGCACCTTTCCATATTAAAAATATAATTGCAATGTTTATTATCGCATAAGTAGCGGGATTCATAATTGCAGAAATTCTACCCGAAAACTTTTGCGATTTATTAACTTCATAAGTTGCTTTTCTAAATTCTGATTCTTCATTTTTCTCATTAGAGAAGGCACGAATAACTCTTGCCCCAGTAAGGTTTTCGCGTGTTAATTTCAAAACACTATCTAACTTTCCTTGAACTTTTTTGTGAAGTGGAATAGTAGCGCACATTATTCCAAAAATAACAATTGCTAAAACAGGAATAACAACAGTGAAAATAAGCGCACTTTCTGGATCTATTGTAAATGCCATAATCATAGCGCCAAAAACAATAAACGGAGAGCGCAACAAAAGTCTAAGTGTAAGATTTACACCCGATTGTACTTGGTTCATATCACTTGTCATTCGAGTGATTAGTGTAGAGGTTCCAAGCGTGTCAATTTCTGTATA
>JAZSDJ010000121.1:0-4944 GCA_045531105.1 Eubacteriales bacterium
AATCCAACTCCTTGGCTCACAGAACGACATGGCTACGATCCGACTTATTACAATGTCAGTTATAAGCGTTCCATTTGCATATAATTTTCCTGCTGCACCACATAATGGATTAGAAAATTGATTACTAAACGAAATATAACACCATTGTTCTATTGTTCCAAGGTAATTTATGTTTGTAATTAAGTCGCAAAAATAGAACGCATCTTTTTCTATCAAGGTTAAACTGTAAGGTATTGTAATGCTTTCAAGCAAGGAGCAACCAATAAATGCTGACGCTCCTATCGTTTTTACGCCATTTGGAATCGTAACGCTTGTAAGCAAGTAGCAGTTAGCGAACGCGCCCTCTTTTATATATTCGCACGAACTTTCGCTTGATGATATAATTGTTTTTACTTCGGAATCAGCAAATAAATATTCTGGGATTGCTGTCGCATTTGGGCCAATAACTATTTCCATATTTTTACCGGAATCTTTAAACCATCTCATATTTGCTTTAAATTCACTTAAAGTCTTGTGAATTTCGAAATCCATTATTTCGCCGTTATGCATATCGTTCAAAATATGATTGATATCTATTAAAAATTCATAATAAGGAGAGTCGCTGTCAACAAATTCAAGCGAGTTAGAAAATTCTTCTAATTTGTTTTGTTTTTCCACCTCGTTAGACGCATCAAAAATCTGATCGAATATATTTAAGTCGAAAATAAATGATTTCAAATTTGTTGCATTGAATACTACTTTTTGGAGTGCTGAACAATCAGAAAAAGCATCGACACCTAATGTCGTTACATTTTGCCCAATATTTAAAGTTTGTAGTTTTTCACATTCTTTAAACGCTTGGCTTTCAATGGTAATTACATTATCGCCTATAATGATTTCTGTAAGTGATTTACATCCTTTAAATGCGCCAAAGAGAATTGTATCAACACTTGTTGGTATTTCAAAAGATGTTTGCTTTTTCCCAATAGCATATTGAACCAGTGATTTGCCGTCTTTGGAATATAAATTTCCGTCTATTGATTTGTAATTTGGATTTTCCTCGCTAACAGTTATGCTTTCTAATGCAGCGCAATCATTAAACATACCTTTTTCTATTTCAGTAAGAAATGATGGTATCGAAATGCTTGTGATTTGATCGTTTCCTTTAAAAATATTAGGCATTATTGCATAAGTTAGATCTTTGTAAGATTCAGGTAAAACAATATTTGTCGCCGAGTTCTTGTATGCGATTAAAACAATATCTTTTTCGGAGCACAAGAAGAAAAGACCTTCTTGCGTTGATTCGAGAGTAGAATTTAAATCATTATGTACAATAATAGCGTTTCTTGCTATACTACCATGTTCGATCGAACCTTTTTTGATGTTTAATTTTGAACGATTAACAATCTCGTAAAGAATGTAGCAATTATTAAATGCGTTCTGTTCAATGGAAGTTATGTTTTCGTTAATTACTAACCGAGAAAGTGAAGAACAACCATCAAACGCTCTTTCGCCGATTGTTGTCACACTGTTTGGGAACTCAATATTTTCAAGAGCGGAGCACCCCATGAAAGCCTCAGCCTTTATTGCAGTAATACCAGTAGGCAAAGTGATTTGCTTCATTGTAGTATTGCCTTTAAGGGCGGTTCCAATATCTTTAACTGATTCTGGCAAAACAACATTTTCAGCAGTTGTGTTCCAACTTGTTAAAACACCATCGAGTATAGTACCTGTTGCATTAAATGGTTTTGTTGTTTCGTAATTAGCAATATTATCAAGCCATTTAACTTTGCATTTGTTTCCATCAACACTAAATTCCATTGATGATTGGTAAATGGTGTTGAGACAATAACTTCCGTCCTCAAATTTAACGGAGTAAGTAATTTTGTTTGGATTGCTTACAAAATGTGCAACAGTTTCACCATTTGTTGTTTCTGTGTAGCCCTCAAAAGAATCTATTGAGAGTTCTAATTTTTTAACTTTCTTTTCCTCTTCGGAAAGGTAATCATCACTATCATCATACTTATGATGCTTATCGAAAAATACCTCTTGTACTTTATCGTCTCCATCAAATTTGACCATAATAAATTTATAGGTCATTTCTTCGATTTCAGCGTAAATTTTATCGTATTTTTCTTCGAACTTCTCAAAATCATCTTCGTCTTCGATATATTCGAATTCTTCTTCAATCTTTTCTGCCTTTTTGAGTTTCTTGGCAACCTTCTTTTCGTACCAATACCAATTACCCTCATCATCAAGAGTAGGCTCACCAAGGATTTTTTCAACCTCACTCATACTCATTCCAATTTCAATTTTGGAAACTTTTCCGACTCTGAATATGTTAGTAAGGGTAGCAATCAAAACGATTAACAATACAAGAGAAACAATAGCGGTAGTTCCAATGATAATACATTTTTGCTTGTTTGCCAAAAAGAACTCTTTACATTTATTGAAAACGGATACAGTCTTTTCTTTTATTTTGCCAAAAACTCCATTTGTTTTTTCAACAAATTTGTTCGGTTCTTTATTTTTCGTTGCGGAATCATACCCACAGTCAGGGCAGAAACGTCCCGTCATAACTGCGCCACATTTGGGACATTTAGGTGGTTCTGCTACATTTATACCACAGTCAGGGCAAAACTTACTTGAAACCTCTTGCCCACACTTTGGACATTTGCTCATTTTTCTTTCTCCTTTGATGAATTTTGAATTTTATTGCAAACAAAAACTGCCACTTCAAGGGGACGGCATCTGTAAAAATGAGCCTTCCACCTTGTTGTGACACAATTAATACAATAACTTCAAAAATATATGTAATTATGTCACATTTTCATTTTATCACAAGGAAAAATTAAAGTCAACAAATTACCAAAAAACACATATAAAGTATTTATAAAACCAAATCTCGTTTCGCATGAATTAACAAAATGTGTAAAAAACCTAAATTTATTAAACATTTTTTATTGACAACAAAAAAGCAGTGTGCTAAAATAAAAAAGTAATTTATTTTCATAAAGGAAGGTATTATACAATGAGTTTCAAAAACCAATATCTCAACGAACTCGTAGAGAGAGTTATCAAAAGAAATCCAAACGAACCAGAATTTCACCAAACTGTTAAAGAAGTTTTGGAATCAATCGAACCAGTAATCGAAAAACGCCCTGACTACATAACAAGTGGTGTTCTCGAAAGAATGGTTGAACCTGAAAGAATTATCAAGTTCAGAGTTCCATGGGTTGACGACAAAGGAAATGTTCAAGTTAACAGAGGTTATAGAATTCAATTCAATAGCGCAATCGGTCCTTACAAAGGAGGACTTCGTTTTCACCCATCAGTAAACGAAAGCATTATCAAATTCCTTGGATTTGAGCAAACATTCAAAAATAGCCTTACATCACTTCCTATGGGTGGTGGTAAAGGCGGTTCTGACTTTGACCCACAAGGCAAGAGCGATGCAGAAGTTATGCGTTTCTGCCAAAGTTTCATGACAGAACTTTCAAGACATATCGGAGCAGACCTTGACGTTCCAGCAGGAGACATCGGTGTTGGTGCAAGAGAAGTTGGCTATATGTTCGGCCAATATAAGAGACTTCGCAATGAATTTACAGGCGTTTTGACAGGAAAAGGAATTCCATATGGTGGTTCACTTATTCGTCCAGAAGCAACAGGTTTTGGCGCTGTTTATTACGCAGTAAATATGCTCAATTACTTCAAAGACGATATTAAAGGAAAAACATTTGCAATATCAGGCTTCGGTAATGTTGCTTGGGGTACAGTAAAGAAAGTTACAGAACTCGGTGGTAAAGTTGTAACAATTTCTGGTCCTGACGGCTATGTTTACGACCCAGACGGAATTTGCACAGAAGAAAAAATCAACTATATGCTTGAAATGCGTGCTTCATGCCGTAACAGAGTTCAAGACTATGCTGACAAGTTTGGCGTTGAATTCTTCGCAGGTCAAAAACCTTGGGGCGTAAAAGCGGACATTCTTATGCCTTGCGCTACTCAAAACGAAGTTGGCATGAAAGAAGCAGAGCAAATCGTTGCTAACGGCGTTAAATACTATGTTGAAGTATCTAATATGCCTACAACAAACGAAGCGGTTGCATACCTCAAAGAAAATGGCGTTATCGTTGCTCCTTCAAAGGCGGTTAACGCAGGTGGCGTTGCAGTTTCTGGTCTTGAAATGTCACAAAACTCTATGCGTTATAGTTGGAGCGCAGAAGAAGTTGATGCAAAACTCAAAACCATTATGAAAAACATTTTCGAGGCTTCAATCAAAGCATCAAACGAGTACGGACTCGGCGACGACCTTGTAGCGGGAGCAAACATTGCAGGCTTTATTAAGGTTGCAGAAGCAATGAAAGCCCAAGGCGTGGTTTAATACTTATCAACACAAAAATGTGCATCACACGATGCACATTTTTTATTTCCTTGACAAGATGCATATAAAATGGTATAATATTACATAACGATAAAACATTTGGAGAGAACAAATGAAAAAATTTTTATTAACACTTTTGGCACTTTTTCTTGCATTTTCACTTATGTCGTGTGAGTTTAACATAGATTCTATTTTTGGTTCTATTGGCGACGGAGGCGGTGATGCCTCGTCCTCAACAAATCAGGATGAAGAAGACGAGGATGATGAAGAAGACCAGGACGAAGAAGATGAAGATTCATCAACCTCAGAAATTGTTTTCCCTGATAAACCCGATAGAAATGTTTATTCAAATGAAATAACAGAAGATGGAAAATGGGTGTATGGAAATTATCAACTAAAAGCGCCAACATTTACCAATTTTTATAATGGCTATTCAACAGCACTTTCTATGACTTTTGACGATGGTTATGATATAGGTACGGGAACATATGTAACTAGTGTTTTTAAACAGTATGGTTTTAGAGGAACAGCGATGCTTGGTCCTTGTTTCTTGAACGATTCTCTTGTTGAACAATGGAATG
>JAZSDJ010000177.1:0-8726 GCA_045531105.1 Eubacteriales bacterium
ATTGTAGAGCAGTTAGGGTTAGAGATAACACCATTGTGCTTGAAAGCATCTTCTGGGTTGATTTCAGGAACTACAAGAGGAGTATCGTCGCACATACGGAAAGCGCTTGAATTGTCAACAAAAATTGCGCCTGACGCAACAATATCGTCTTTGAATTGCTTTGCAACTGCGTTTGTAGCAGCACCAAGAACTATATCAAGACCTTTAAATGCACCGAAATCAGCAAGTTGAATTTCGATTTCTTTTCCCATAAAAGGGATTTTTTTACCAACACTGCGCGCACTTGCGAGAAGTCTCAACTCTCCAACAGGAAAATTTCTTTCTTCAAGCACTTTTAACATTTCACGGCCAACAGCGCCTGTTGCACCGAGAATACCTATATTAAATTTTTTCATTCTTCTACCTCACTAAGATTATAAAGTACTTTGATTGCTTTTTTGAAATCTTTATCGTCAACGCCAATTATAATGTTAATTTCGTCAGCGCCTTGTTCAATCATTCTAATGTTGATGTTGTTTTCACCAAGAGATGTGAAAATTTTACCTGCAATACCAATGTTGGCAGCGAGTTTTCTACCAACGATAGCGATAAG
The DNA here is from genome assembly GCA_045531105.1 of Eubacteriales bacterium. Taxonomy (GTDB): domain Bacteria; phylum Bacillota; class Clostridia; order Oscillospirales; family CAG-272; genus RGIG2000. The sequence continues at coordinate 593 of JAZSDJ010000177.1, forward strand.
GCTTACATCATTTGCGATATTGATAGTGTCAGGAGTAATTGCTTCATTAAGAGCGGAAATAAGTTCGTGCAAATTGTTTTCAATAGCACTTGTTGCTACAACAACAGAGAAAGAGTCAATAGAACTTGGAATGTGTTCGATAGAAACACCAAAACGCTCAAAAACTTCAAGCGCGCGTCTAATATAACCAACCTCGTCATTCATTCTGTTCTTTGCGATTGTAATAATAGAATAGTGCTTTTTACCTGAAATACCTGTAATGAAGTGAACGTTTTTGTCCTCTTCTTCCTCGTCGAATTTCTCCATAATAAGAGTTCCACGAGCGTTCATATCATTTGTATTTTTGATATACAAAGGAATTGATTTTTGTCTTACAGGAAATACGGTTTCTTCGTGAAGAACCTCAGCACCCATATAAGAAAGTTCGCGAAGTTCAGCGAAGGTTACATTTTCAATAGGTCTTGGATTGTCAACAATTCTTGGGTCAGCGGTCATAATACCAGACACATCAGTCCAGTTTTCGTACATATCAGCATTGATTGCAGCCGCAGCGATAGCGCCTGTAATATCAGAACCACCACGAGAGAAGGTCTTAATACTTCCATCAGGCATAGCACCATAGAAACCAGGAATTACAATATGAGGCGTATGCTCAACGATTGACGCAAGATTTTCGTAAGACTTTTCAAAGTTCACCTTGCCGTTGTAGTTGAACACAAGCCAAGAAGCACTATCAACGAAAGTATAGCCAAGGTATTCAGCCATAAGTCTTGCATTGAGATATTCACCGCGAGAAACGATATGGTCAACACTTGTTTTCTTGTTAAGACCAGATGCGATTTTTTCAAATTCGTAGTCAAGGTCTTGTTTGAGTCCACAAGAGTTCTTGATTTCAATGTATCTTTCTTTGATTTTTTCAAAAATTTCATCAAATGGAGCGTTGAATTTAATGTGCGCTTGCAAGAGGTAAAGAAGGTCAGTAACTTTCATATCGCCACTGAAACGCTTACCAGGAGCGGAAACGACAACAATCGCTCTTGAAGGGTCTGCATCAATAATCTTTTTTACTTTTGCAAATGATTCGCCTGATGCAAGGGAAGAACCACCAAATTTTACAACTTTTATCATGTTTACTCCTCAATTCCCGCGAAAAATGCGCTATCGTCAAGGGAGTAAATTTCCTTAGCAACTTGGTGCATCTTAGAAACGGATATTTTTTTTGTTAAAATATATTTGTCATTGTCAATTATATCAATCTTGTCAAAGAAATCATAATTAACATCAGCATTTGTCCTTATATAATATGCTCTTTCAAGAGAGTCGTTGCAAACCTTAACGCTTGAAGGCGCAAAAGTAAGGTCGAAACTTCCATTAAGAATATCAATAATATCTTGTGCAAGAGCATTTCCAGTTGGGTATTTGCCAGCGCCTTGTCCAAAGAAGGAAAGACGACCAACATCTTCGCCAAATAAAGAAATCATATTGTTATTTTTAGTTACATTGCTTTCAAGAGCGTTTGCATCAAGTAAAGCGGGTTCAACAAACGCGCTAACTCCCGAGTCGGTCTTTGTACCAAAACCGAGATAACGAACAGTTTTATTAAGTTTGCTTGTGATATAGTCAATATCGCATTTTTTGATAAAACGAAGCGAGAAAATATCAACATTTTCTTCCTTTATTATAGTATTAAAAGCAATACTTGAAGAAATAGCCGTTTTTCTTGCAGTGTCAAGACCATCAATATCAGCGGAAGGATTCGCTTCGGCATAGCCAAGTCTTTGAGCCTCGCGAAGAACCTCATCAAAATCACTACCATTTGAAATCATAGCGTCAAGAATGAAGTTTGTAGTTCCGTTCATAATGCCCATAACTTTGTAGATATTGTCGCATCTTACACTTCTTTTGAGATTGTAAAGCCAAGGAATACCACCACCAGCACTTGAAGTGAAGCGAAGAGTAACTCCGTTTTCTTTTGCGAGATTGTGAAGTTCTTCATAATAAGTACAAATCAAATGCTTGTTGGAACTTACTACATGCTTTTTTGCTTTGAGTGCTTTGACAACGAAAGTGTGAGCAGGTTCAAGTCCACCAATCGCTTCCGCCACAACACCAATCTCTTTATCGTTAAGGATTTCGTCGTAGTTAGATGTAAGTTTGTCCCCGAGTTCATCATGAGGACGAATGTCAAGAACCTTTTTAACCTCATAACCATACTTTTCGAGTATCTCAAAAGCGCCTGAACCAACTACTCCAAACCCCAAAATTGCAGTTTTCATAAAAAAATTTACCTTTCTTGCAGTCTTTATTTCAAAAACACTTGTTTTTCGTTTGGAAATAGTGTATCATATAGGAAAGAAAAAATCAAGGGGTATTTTAAAAAATGTTTTATTTAAGTACAAGAAATGAAAAAATAAGAAAAACACCAGCCGAAGCAATTCTTGAAGGGCTTGCAAAAGACGGTGGACTCTATATGCCACAGAACTTTGAATCGCTTGAATTTCCAATGGACCAACTCGAAAGAATGACAAGTAAACAAATCGCAGCAAAGGTTCTCGAACTCTTTTTTGGTGGCGACTCAATGTTTACCGAAGATGATGATAAACTTGCCGAGTTTGATAAACTTGTTATGAGAGCATACGGAGGAAAATTCGCCAATGGTGGAGATGATTACGCACCAATCGTTCCTGTATCAGATGCTTATATTATGGAACTCTATCACGGACCGACATGCGCATTCAAGGATGTTGCGCTTCAAGTTTTACCACACCTTATCGTTGAAGCGAAGCGCGCAACAGGAATGAAAGATGAAATAGTAATTCTTACCGCAACAAGTGGAGACACAGGAGGGGCAGCGCTTGCAGGATTTTCTGATATTGATGGAATCAAGATAATCGTATTCTACCCAAAAAATGGTACAAGTACAGTTCAAGAGCGCCAAATGGTATCTTGCGAAGGAAAGAACACATGCGTTTGTGCAGTTGTAGGTAACTTTGACGACGCTCAAAATGGTGTTAAGAATATTTTCTCAAACCTCGAACTTCCAAAAGGAGTAGTTCTTTCAAGCGCAAATTCAATTAATATCGGCCGTTTAGCGCCACAGGTTGCCTATTACTTCAAATCCTATAACAACCTTCTTCGCGAAGGCAAAATCAAAATGGGCGACAAAGTTAACTATATCGTTCCAACAGGAAACTTCGGAGACATTTTGGCAGGCTTATTTGCAAAGAAAATGGGACTCCCTGTCGGTAAACTCGTTTGTGCATCTAATGAAAACAAGGTTCTTACCGAGTTCTTTGAAACAGGCACATACAATAAAAATAGGGCTTTTCATGTAACAAAATCACCATCAATGGACATTCTCATTTCCTCTAACCTTGAAAGACTTCTTTATATCGTGTGTGGCGCTGACAAATGTGCGTCATATATGCAAGAATTAAAAGAGAAAGGTGAATACACAATCTCCAAAGACGAACTTTCTCAAATTAGAGAACTCATTGATGCGGGCTATGCTGATGATAAAGCGTCATATGAAACAATCAAAGAGATTTATGAACGCGACGGCTACCTTATGGACACTCATACAGCGGTTGCTTGGAATGTCTATGAAAAATGGGTTAAAGACAGCAAAAACACCGATACCTGTGTCGTTCTTTCGACTGCATCCGCTTATAAATTTGCATCAAGCGTTATGACAGCGCTTGAAGAAGATTTCAATGGTGAATTTGATGCAGTAAATAAACTCAACGAATACACAAAAGTAGAAGTTCCATACGGACTTGACAATATTGAAAATCGTAAAATTATTCACACAACAGTGCTCGAAAAGGGCGAAATGATGGACTTTGTCGGCAAAAAGATAAAGAATTGGACAAAATAAAAGAAGAGGTGTTGTTATGAAACACAAGTATCTTTTAATTGATACAAGTATTCTTCCTGAGTGTTATGAAAAAGTAATAGAAGCCAGAGCGTTACTTGCAGGTGGCAAGGTGAAAGATGTTAGTGAAGCTACAAAAACAGTAGGAATTTCTCGAAGCACATATTACAAGTATAAAGACTATGTTTTTGCGCTTAATTCGGACACAGAATGTCACAAAGCCATTCTTTCATTTACTCTTTCTCACAAGACGGGAGTGCTTGGAGATGTACTTAAAGTTCTTTCTGAAAATGGTGCGAATATTCTCACAATCAGCCAGAACTTGCCAATCAATTCACAAGCCCATGTGGTTGTTACTCTTGACATAACTCATCTTGCCTCAACTGCTGATATTTTGGTTAGTAAAATCAACGAAGTTGACGGCGCAACAGGTACAAAATTAATTTCCGTAGAATAATTAAAAAAATTTCAAAAAACTATTGACATATTAATTATCATGTGATAGAATAAGAGTGTATAAAAGATAAACTATCTTAAAAGGAGAGGTATTATGAAGTACACAACACCTAATTTCGATGTAGAAGTTGTTGAAGCAAACGACATTATTTGTGGTTCTGAAATAGAAGAAATTAAAGTTACAACAAATAGTGGAGAAAAAGTTATAGGTACTATTCAATCAAACAAAGACAATGGTACTTTGAATGTTACTATTCCAAGTGTTGGCGACGCATTCCTTTAATTTATTCATTTTGAGAAAAAGATAAATCCCACCAAATTGGTGGGATTTTTTCGTGGTGTAAAACAAAACCCTCTTTACTGAACAAAGAGGGTTTTTCTTATTTAATTTTATATTTTACAAGAGGAGTTATTTCAACCCATTCATTTTTTGAAGGACAAATAGGGTATTTTCCAATACAAGAAAGAATGTACCAAGAAGCCATACTTCCGTTGTCCTCGTCACCAGGGAACTTGTTTTCGGTGAATAATTCGTTGCAAATTTTTTCAACCCATCTTTGGCTCTTTTCTTTTTCTCCAAGATATGCATAAAAATAAGGTATAGCAAAAGAAGGTTGATTTGAAATTGCACATTGACCAAAATCAACTTGTGCCATTTCTGTCATTTCGTGGATTTCGCCACCATAAGAGCCAACTTTATATATAGGTTTGGCATCAAAAAGGTCATCAAGATAGGAAAGTAAATTGTTCTTACCACCAAATAGTTCGCAAAGCCCCTCTATATCATGAACGACAGAGAGCGTTGCCTGCCAAGCGCTTGACTCAGTGTAATTGCCACCCCAAGAATAAGGACAGAAATCCGACGAGAAATTTCCACTCGAATCCTTTCCACGCATAAACTTGGTTTTATCATCAAATAAAGATTTATAAGATTTTGAGCGAAGTGAATATTCTTTATAAATTTCTTCTTTCCCAAGACATTTTGCAACAGTAGCGATGCAAAAATCACCATATGCAAAATCAAGAGTCAAATTTACACTCTCAGAATATAAATCGCAAGGGACATAGCCGTATTTAACATATTCCAAAACGCCTTCACGACCATATCTTCGCTCATGAGATTTGACATTTGCGTGTTTTATCATAGCGTCAAGAAGCCCTTCGTGTAAGGACTTTGAACCAATGTTTTTAACAACAGCGTCAGCGATTACGGCATCAATAAGAGTGCTTGGCATACAGCCAACCTCACCGATTGATGGCCATCTTGGCAAAAAGCCACTTTCAAGATAATCGTTCAAAAAACCTTCGAGCATTTTTGCATATTCGTCTTTTTCAATCAAACTGAAAAGAGGGAATTGTGTTCGGAATGTGTCCCAAAACCCAGTGTCAGTGTATCTTACACCCTTACATGTCGAACCAAGCGAGGGAGAATAGTGAATGGTATTGCCACCTTTATCAATTTCATATGCTTTGTGAGGAAACAAAAACGCACGATACATACAAGAATAGAAAATTGTTTTTTGCTTTTCGTCTGCATCAATTTCAATTCTTGAAAGTTTTTCTTCCCAAGCCTTTGTCGCATTATTACGATTTTCTTCAAAATTTTCGTATTCAATATTCGAAATTGCCATTTCGTGATTGATATAAGAAATTCCAACACAGGCGGAGAGATTTTTACCATTTATGAAAATATGACAAGCGCATTTTTCCTCGTCAATTTCAACATTAGATATCGTATTCGGCGAAAACTTAACTACGAAAAACATATTAAAATTCTTTGCGTCATCTTTTGAATGGAAATTGTTTGTGCCATATAAAATGTTGTTTTCAAAACGATACGAGGTGTTTCCTTCAATATTCAAAAGAGAAAGCACATTTCCTGTTTCATTTGCAAAAGAGAGTCTAATTGTGCCACCACGCTCACTTGGCGATAGTTCAAAAACACACCTTGAACGCAAAAAGTTGATTTTCAAATAATCTGGGCGAAAAACGCTTTCATCTATTCGGTAACCACTCCAAGCACCCGCGGGAGTGGTTGAAATAATATCATTTTGAGGAACAAAAAGCACAGTTCCATAATCACCAATCCAAGGACTTGGCTGGTGAGTCAATCTGATTCCTTCAAGATATGGCTTGCTCGGGGAGAAAAACCATTCTTTTTGACCTTCTATTCTTTCTGTTTGAGGACAAAAAGACACCATTCCAAAAGGCATTTGAATAAGAGGCAAGGTGTTCCCCGTCGAAAATCGAGGGGAATTTTCCGTGCCTATTTTTGTGTTTACATAATCAATATACATGAATCTTAACCTTCAAAGGTAATAGTTGCATCAAAACAAGTTGTATCACCTGTCCAAGTGTAGTCGATGAGATAACAAATCTTGTTGTAATTTCCATTTTCGTCAGGCAACTGGTCAACAAATGGTTGCTCAATTATGTTAAGCGTTACATCAGTGTGAGGCGTGAGGCGAACATCTTCAACAATTACAGCGTTACCTTCAACACGAGGCTTAATAACAGAAACAAAGCGCTCTGTAATTTCTGTCTTGTCGCTGAATGTATATTCGTCATGAATTTCGATTTTATCATCAAGAGGTTTGAATCCTCTTACCGCTTTTTGAAGTTTTGGATGTACTTTTGGGTCATAACCAAGGGTAAAGTCCATAGTAACAATGCCTGTTTTTTCATCATAAACGGCTCTTGCTTTGTTTGTATTGTCGCCACCCTGTCCCTTTTTGTCAAAATAAGGAAGGTTGTGAGAGAAAGAAGATGGTTGGAAATACTCATTTCTTCTTGAACCTTGATATCCTGGCCAGTTACCAGGACCGATATAACCAAAGTCGCAGAAAATTTGTTTGTTGTTTCTTGCAAGAATGATAGAACCTACATCCTGGTGATTGTGGCTCTCCCACTGATTTCCGCCTTTGAGCGCAAAACCATAATTATCAGTACGCTTTGTGAAATAGTTAGTAACAGGCGCACTGTAAGTCGCGTTTTCGAGTTTGTCAGAGGTGAAATCAGGGTTGTAGTAAACAGTTGAGCGAACAGCGAATGCCCAGTGGCAGTAAGCAACGATTGTCGCTTGGTCAAGTGTAAGGTTTTCAATGGCATCACCATAAACGGTTTTAAGCATATGAGGAAGACCTACCCAATAACCCTCCCTTGCATTAACATCGCTATACATAGCAAGAATGTTAGGTTGAAGGTGCATTTTTTGAATAAATTGAGAAATTGCTTTAACCTTCGGATTTTTGAGCCAGTCAATCTCGCCATCTGAAAATTCACGAAGAAGCATAGCATAAACGGAGAAAAATCCAAATCCAAAACCCCAGTAAGCAGTACCCTCTACACACATTCCGTCGTCATCGTAACTGTTGAGATAACATTCCATAGACGCTTGAAGACGAGGAAGTTGTCTTTTGAATTCCTCAGGGTCTTCGTACATAAGAACACCACCAACAGCGCCAGCGCAAACAGCGGTCCAGTTGTTATTGTGAGTTTCCCAAAAGAATTTTCTTGTAAGATAAGGTTCGATTGTGTGTCTTCTTATTTCATAAGTTATTCTATCAACAAGAAGTTTTGGGAATCTGTCCTTAAAAAGGCTTTTGATTTCAGCCATTGAGAAGGCAAGAGAAGCCGCAAAAATATCAATAAGACCTGGGTCAAAATCAGCAGGAGTTCTGTTGTAATAATCGTTGTAGTGACCAAGAGGCGCCCAAGTGTATTCGTTACAAATTTCCCAAACAGTCTCAATAAGATTTTTATAATATTCCTCGTTATCTGGGTAAATAAGAAGTCGGATCGTAG
>JAZSDJ010000164.1:0-13466 GCA_045531105.1 Eubacteriales bacterium
GCCTCCGACTTGTGCGTCATTTCAAGCGTACAGCCTTTGAGGTTCAAAAATTCGTACTGATACTGACCCATTCCAAAGATTTTTTCATTCGGGTCGCTCTCAAAACTCATTGTGAGTTCATATTTGCCCTTTAATTGAGGTTTGAACATTCTTGCAGGTCTTTTGAGTGGATTTAGCCTTAACGCCTCGCTCAAAAGAAGTTCACCTTTTTGATTATAAAACGAAATTTTTCCGTCTTTATCGACACATGCACGGATTTTTCCGTTTATAATCTCCCCAAAATCCTCGCTTATGGAAATTTTCGCCTTCGAAGTTTTTGCTTTCAAAAGCGCGCGCATTTTATCTGAAATTCTACCCTCTGGCGAGCATCTTACTCTGAGTGCATTTTTGCCAAACGGCTCAATTTTTACAATTTCGCTGTTGAAAAATCGAACAAGCGTTCCCTCTTTTTCGTATATCACAATTTTCTCCTGTCTGTCTAAATCTCTTTGTCAGTCTATATTTTAAGACTTTCTGCGACTTTAATCATTCGCCCCTTATCTACCTTCAAAACCTTTCTATCATAGGACAAAAGCCCATTCGTTTCGTCCTCGACATCTGACACTTGGGTGTAAATTGAGCCACAGAGTCCCTCTTTTATAAGTGGCACAATTTCGTTTTCATAAAGTTTTACAAGGGCATTTTCAAAATCTTCTCTTTTTTCAAAGAAGCGATAGCCATATGTGTCATCCTTGTTGTAAACATGGTCTTGTGGCTTGTAGGAATAGCCACCAAATTCGCTCAAAATGACAGGTTTGTCACTCTTTTCTATTTTGACTTTTTTGAAATACACATGCTCACTCACGACATCGCTTGGCGCACCTTTGAACCAACCCGAGGCCGTGTCAATTATTCTCGTTTTGTCAAGGGATTTGAGTTTTTCGTACATTTTTGCACTTTCAAACTGTCCCCAACCCTCATTAAAGATAGTGTAATAACAAACACAGGGGTGATTATAAAGTGTGTTTACAACTCCTTGCATATGATTTTCAAAGGCTTGCCTTGTCGCCTCGTCGCGATTGAATTTTTTATCGTTTCTCTTTTTCAAGCCGACAGTTGGCAACGCAGTGTCACGAATGAACGAATATGAACCATTGTTAACCATGTCTTGGAATACAATCATTCCGTATTTGTCACAGTAATAATAGAAAAGGTCGCTCTCAATCTTTATATGCTTACGAAGCGTGTTAAAGCCAAGAGATTTCATTTGCAAAATGTCATTTACATAGCATTTTGGCGAGGCTGGGGTGTAAATTCCGTCGCTATAATAGCCTTGGTCCAAAAGCCCGTGGAAGAAGTACGGCTTATCATTAAGACAAATTCTCCAAACACCGTCAACTTCCTTGATTTCTACTTTTCTTATCGCAAAATACGACCTTACTTTGTCGTGTTCGGTTTCTATTGTAAACTCGTAAAGATAAGGGTCTTCGGGTGACCATTTGCGAGGGCTTTCAATCTCGATTTTGCACACTCCGTCAACCATTTCAAACTCAGAGCCAATATCAAGCACTATTTTTCCATCTTGCGCTCCACAAACGGCAATTATCGCTCCGTTCTCAGTTGGGTCAATGGTGATTCCCTTAATGTAGTTCTCGCCTACTCCTTCAAGCCACACGCTTTGCCAAATACCACTAACTGGCGTATACCACATTCCACCTCTGTTGATTTTTTGCTTTCCGTAGGGGTATGTGTGGTCGTTTGTGTCGTCAGTGACTTGAACTATAATTTCGTTTTCTTTATCAATTTTTACAAAGGTTGTTATATCAAACTCAAATGGCAAGTAGCCGTCTTTGTGTGCGCCTACCTTTTCGCCGTTTATGAAAACTTCTGCCACTTGGTCAACTGCGCCGAAGTGCAAAAGAACTCTCTTGCCACAAAAATCCTTTGGCAAAGTGAATTTTTTCTTATATGTAAATTCCGTTTTTTCGGGGATTTTTCCTATTTTGGAAAGCACGCTTTCAGGTGGGAACGGAACTATAATTTTCTCTGTTTTGTTATCAACTTCAAAATCCCACTCGCCATTCAAAGAAAAATAAGACTCTCTTTTAAGTTGCGGGCGAGGGTATTCGTTGTGCGCTGATATATCAAAACTCTCTCCCTCTGTGGTGTAGAGTACACAGAGTTCTGTTTTCTTGAATTTCTTCATAAGCACAAAGAGTAAAACGATAAACAACGCAAGAGCCAGAGCAACAACAAGCGCGCCAACAAAGATTTTTTCGTTTGGCAAAAATGAAGTTGTTCCGTCATTGTTAGTTATAGTCTTTGCATCTTTGAGAATTGATTTTCCTATGAAAGGTCCAATAACGCCAGGAATTAAAACCTGTGCGACAATCCGAAGTCCTTGAAACATTCCCGAGCGATTTACAGGGGTATTATCACGAATTGATGCGCCAAAAACAGCCATGCCAGAGAGATAACCACACATCATAGCAAGTGAGCCTACAAAAACAAGTCCTTTTTGCTTTGATGCGATAAGAACGATGTAACCAAGGCACAAAAGCGCAACTGATACGACAACGGATTTTTTAAATCCAAGTTTATCGTAGGCTCTGCCCCAAAGTGCAGTAAACACAGATGCGAGAACGATTGCAGGTGCCATTATAAGCACATAGTCGCTCATTTGCAAACTTTTTTCATAGTAAATTATTAGGTACGGCATAAATATCTGGATTGAAATTCCAAATATCGCAAACGCCACGAGGAGTAAATAAAGCACGGGATTTTGCTTTACAACACTCGGGCGAAAACCATAGAAAATGTTTTTAAAATAGTTTTTGTTTTCGCTATTTTCTATTTTTGGGTCACGAATGAGAAAAATTCCCAAAACACCGATTACGATAACACACGCGCCGATTATTGAAAAAATCAAAGTCCAACTTTGCTCTTTTGTGACATCAAGCCCCATAAATCCGCCAAAAACGCAAAGAATTGCCACAAGTGGCATCATTGAATTTATTCCCTCGGCTTTTCCCCTGTCCTTTTCACTTGTTGAGTCGGTAAGCCACGCATTAAAGCACGCGTCGTTTGCGCTTGACCCAAAAAATGTCATAACACAGTCCATTATGATTACAAGAGTTACACAAACTGCGCTCGCACTTGCAACTGGGAAAAGTTTTCCAATTATATCAACTCTTATAAGGGCAAAGGACAAAATTGATATTCCCCAAAGAATATAGCCACCGCAAATAAACGCCTTGCGTTTGCCCACTTTGTCGCTGAGCGCGCCTATCAAAAGGGTCGTAACAGTTGCACTAATAGCACTTGCAGAAACCATAAGAGCGATATCGGACGCACTTGCGTTGAACATATTGTAAATGAACACATTGAAATACATGTTCTCTACAACCCACGCAATCTGTCCTGTAAGGCTAAAAATCACAAGCGCTATATAAAACTTTGTTCTTTTTTGTTGACTCATTCTGTTGCTTCCTCAACGCCTTGTTCAATCTCGTCTTGTTCTGCTTTGCGACGTTTTTCTTTCACAACTTTTCTAAATGGCAAAAGAAGATTTGTTTCTTTTACATACTCCAAAAATCCTTCTTTTTTCGATTGCTTACCCTCTGCCATAGGAACACTAACGCAAAGGAAAAGCAAGGTGTTAACAAGAGCGCCAACGAACAAATACCAAAGATGTGGCATATTCGCAATACAATAAAACGCAACACCCCACCAGAAAAGTATCTCGCCAAGATAATTCGGGTGTCTTGAATGTTCCCAAATGCCTATTCTTATAAATGTTGAGGGTCTTTTCTTTTTAAAGATGTGCATTTGAATGTCTGCAACAAATTCAAGAACGATACCTGTCAAAGCAAGAAAAAGTCCTGCGAGGCAAACAATATCAAATGATGGTTTCGCTATTGTCACAAGGACAGCGGGTATGGTACACAAATACACAATAAGTGTAGGCACTAAATGTATTCCGACAAAATTCACAACAGGGTAAAACGCTCCTGTTTTTTCTTTAAGCATGGTGTAGCGCCAGTCCTGATGCTCCATTCCGTAAAATGTGTATGCCCAGTTTGCAGTCAAGCGAAGCGACCAAATACAAATTGCAACAAAAATAAGGCTTGATGCAAGGTTCAATCCATTTACGCAAATAAACGCAAGCAAAATCACAAGGGGTTGAACGCTCCAATAAGGGTCGTAAACCGATGCGTTTTTGAAAATCAAACTGAAAATAAATGTCACAACAGTTGCGACAACATCAGCGATAAGCAATGCAACCCAAACACCAAGGTGGTCTGTTGCAAGATATGTAAGTATTCCTATCGCGCTCGCCAAAGCATAAACAAGCGCTATTATTACAAAACTTAGTCCTCTTTTAATTTTCATGATATACACTCCTCGATTATAAGGCGTTTTAAAAGTTCAACGCAACCATCGTAAATTTCCCTGTACGCCACATCAAACTCGCCTGAATACCACGGGTCGCCAACATCTTTTTCATTTAGTTTTATGATTTTATTATCAGGGTCGCCCCCAAAAATCAAACTCATATTTCTTATATTTGCGCTGTCCATTCCAACAAAATAATTATACTTTTCATAATCACTCTTTTTAAGACGACGCGCTCTTTTGTCCTCGCAAAAAATTCCGTTTTTCAAAAGTTCTTCCTTTGCGCTTGGGTGAATAGGATTTCCCTCTCCGTTGTATCCGATTTCCTCGTCACTCGTCGCGCTTGACGATGCAAAATATTCAAAATCAAGTTGCACTTTTCTTACAAGGTGCTTAAAAATCATCTCCGCCATCGGGCTTCTGCAAATGTTTCCGTGGCAGACAAACATTATTCTCATAAAATCTCCCGTTTTAGATTTAAAATATGATTTATCTATGCTTATTTTACCACTATATATTATAAAAGTCAATAAAAAACGGACACCATTGGTGTCCGCTTTCAGAAATATTCAGTTTTATTCGGGTTTCTCAATCAGTACATTGGTCTGTCCTCTTTTAAAATCAGTTGTTTTTTGCCTATGAACAAACTAATACATTGGTCAATCCTCTTTTTTATTATTTATGCTTCGTAATGTTTTGCTAATAATAAATTGAATTTTGAATTTTCCTATTGCATCAACACTTTTGTGTTATGCGAAATTTCTTAAATGATTGGTCCATCCTCCGTTTTTTTGAGAGTTTTACTCTCTACCGTCGTTTCCTTTTGTCTCTCGGTTATATCAATTTGCCGTTTCGTCAATGATTTCTGCGTTTGGCGCATTTACACTGACGCTTTTTATTCCGTTTAAGCAACCGCTTTTAGATTTATATCCGTCTTCGCTCATTGCTATGCTTTCCCCGTTAGTTGCAATTAATCTATAACGGTAAAGACCCGCTTTATCAAAATATATTTCGAACTTTGGACATTTCTGTGCGGTTGGGTTTTTGAGGGTTTGGTCTTCAATTCTTCCCTCGTCAATACATTTTTTGGCATTTCTTGCTATACTATCCATTCCTTGTTTGCAAGATGCCTTACTTCCATAAACCTGTGAAGAAACCGCAATTTTTTCTTTATTTGCAGCGAGCAATGAAAAATTGAATTTTCCGCTCGGTGTTTTCTTAATAATAAACGTACCCATTGGTCCATACCTCTCTTTCGAACCCCTATCTATCAGCCCGACGGCGCAACCTCGACTTTTTCCAAGTCTTGTCTCTACCCGACTCACATGCTTATGCGTCATCTTTGCATTTAGCATTGGGTTCTCTCTTTCTGATTTTATTGTAGCACATTTTTGTCGATTTGTAAAGACTTTTTGTGAATTTTTTCTAAAAAAGTCTAAAAACGCCTATACTTTTTGTGCATATGCTACAAAGAACTATATTATATATATACTTATATAATATGGAAGGTTTTTTCGAAAAATTCTAAAAATCGAGAAAAAACAGCACTCTTTTTTGAGTGCCGTTTATTTTTATGCCAAATTGAGTTTTTTCTCCAAGGTATGTCTTGTCAAGAAGAAGAACAAAACTGCAAAGATTATTGAAACGCCTATCATTATTGCAAGCGCGATATTTATTGCGCCCACTACGCTTTCTATCGCTATTCCTGCAAAAACTGCAATAACTATACAAATTACTAAAATTATATAGTTTACTATTCCATATAAAAAGTTAGTTAAGAATAAAAATCCAATAGAACTAAGTGCTTTGTTTTTCCTTGTTATTGCAGAGCCGAAACTTATCGCCATAAAGCACATAGTTTGAGATGCGATTGCAGACACTATAATAAAAATGACAATCAAAGTTATCATAAGTGCAATTCCACCAACGCCCTCAAAAATTGACTCTATGCCATGGTCAACTTCCAAATCGGGTGGCATCAAAGATTTTGTCACCAGACTTTGCACAAGCGAAATCAAAAATGTCGCCAAACCACTTGCTAAGGACATAATAAAACTCCAAACAACAGCGTTTAAAAGTTTTGACAAAAGCACTTGTGTGGGGGTTACGGGCAAGGTGAATGTGAGATACGCCTCGTCTGACGCAGTTGATTTGTAATAATTCACAAGAACTATCACTTCAACCGTTATTGGTATCGCTATAATAACAATCGTTACTATTGCCTCGATAAGTCCTGACAAAAGTGTTAAGATTATAAACCCTGCCGTTCCTTCGTCCGTTGTTTTATAGAGCAACGCCGTCATAAATCCCGAATTAAGACAGCCCGTGACACAAACTATCGCCATTGCGATAAGCATCGGTATTCCAAAACGCAAAATTGCTTTAAAATCGTGTTTAAAAAGTTTACCAAACATATCTAAACACCTCCCTAAAATGCGCGTCAAGCGATGTTCCGTCCTGCTCCGAAAATGCCTTTGCATCTCCTGCCTCAACTATTTGACCTTTGTTTATAAACAAATATTCGTCAAGCGCCTTTTCAATATCAACAATCAAGTGCGTTGAAATAACGACCGTTGCACCCTCGTTGTGATTTTTGATAATGGTATCTATTATATACTCTCTTGCAGCAGGGTCAACTCCCGCTATCGGTTCGTCAAGCAAATAAAGTTTTGCGCGTCTTGCCATAACAAGAACGAGTTGAACCTTTTCCTTTGTTCCCTTTGACAAAGTCGACATCTTCGCCCCAAGTTCAACACCCAAATCGGCAAGCATTCTCTGCGCCTTATCTCTGTCGAAATCAGCATAAAAATCGCTGAAATAATCAAGGCAATCATTAATTGTTTTCCAAGATGCAAGATATGTTCTCTCGGGCAAATAGGAAACTATCGCCTTTGTTTGAACTCCTGGTTCGTTGCCGTCAATAGTCACAGTTCCGCCATCTTTTGTAAGAATTCCTGCAAGAATTTTTATAAATGTAGTTTTCCCACTTCCGTTAGGTCCTAAAAGTCCGACTATCTTTCCCTTTGGAAGCGAAAGATTAAGTCCTTTTAATGCGCAAAAAGTTCCATAAGATTTTTTAAGGTCTTGCGCTAAAACAATGTTTTCGTCCATTTTCGTTCTCCTTTCATTGTTTATATTTAAATCTTATCACAATTTGTTGTTTTTGTCAACTATACCTAAGACGGCACACCACTTTTTTCAAAAGTGTTTACAACTCGAAAAAAAGATGATAAAATATAAATATAGAAAATATTTTTGGGGGTGTTATTTTGAAACTCACATTTTTAGGCGCTGCTCACGAGGTTACAGGCTCTTGTACTCTTCTCAGCGTAAAAGGTAAAAATATTCTCATAGATTGTGGCATGGAGCAAGGCATTGACACTTACGAAAATGCAGATTTGCCAATTATGCCAATGGACATTGATGCGATTTTGCTAACTCACGCGCACATTGACCACTCTGGAAAAATCCCCGCTATGGTTGCAAGTGGGTATTCTGGTCCTGTTTTCTCTACCTTTGCAACTCACAAACTTTGTGAAATAATGCTTCGAGATAGCGCTCACATTCAAGAGCAAGAGGCAAAGTGGCAAAACAGGAAGGCAAAGCGTGCTGGCGCTGAAAGTTATGCTCCTGTTTATACTATGCAAGATGCTGAAAAAGCGCTCAGCCTTTTTGAAACAGCAAATTATGGCGAGGAAATCGAAATTTTCAATGGCATTTCAATTTCGTTCCTTGATGCAGGACATTTGCTCGGCTCTGCCTCGATTTACATTAAAATAAACGAAGGCGCAAAAGCAACTACGCTTTTGTTCTCGGGTGATGTCGGAAATGTAAGGCGTCCTCTTATAAACGACCCTCAAAAGCCAACTGAGGCTGACTATGTAATAATTGAGTCAACTTATGGTGACCGTTTGCACGGAGAGCGCCCTGACTATGTTGGACAGTTTACTGATGTTATTCAAAGAACTCTTGACAGAGGTGGAAACGTTGTTATTCCGTCGTTTGCAATAGGAAGAACGCAAGAGATTCTCTACCTTATAAGAAAAATAAAGACAGAGGGTCTTGTAAAAGGTCACGAAAACTTCCTCGTTTATGTAGATAGCCCCTTGGCTGTTGAAGCGACGGGAATTTATTCAAGTGGACTTACCGCTTATTATGATAAAGAAACTCTTGAACTTTTGAGTCAAGGAATTGACCCTATTAAATTCAAAGGTCTTAACCTCGCTATAACGAGTGACGATTCTCGTGCTATAAACGAAAACCCCTCGCCAAAAGTAATAATCTCGGCTTCTGGAATGTGCGAGGCGGGCAGAATCAGACACCACTTAAAGCACAACTTGTGGCGAGATGATAGCACTATTTTGTTCGTTGGCTATCAATCTGTTGGAACTCTCGGAAGAAAAATTGTTGATGGTGAAAAATTTGTTACCCTTTTTGGAGAGGACATCGCCGTTCAGGCTGAAATCTCAACGATTGACGGAATTAGTGGTCATGCAGATAAAAATATGCTCCTTGATTGGATTGGTTCTCTTGAAAAACCACCCAAGAAAGTGTTTGTAAATCACGGTTCTGATACAGTTTGTGACGATTTTGCGAAGGAAATAAAATCAACTCTTGGCTTTGATGCGATAGCGCCATTTAGTGGTGATGTTTATGATTTGTCACTTGGTGGTGAGTGTATAGAAAGAGGCATTATTAAAAAAGTAACACCAAAGATTATGAACGCCAAAAAGCGCTCAACTGCCGTTTATGAACGACTTGTCAGCGCAGGTCATCGTCTTATGAGTATAATTGAGCAAAACAGAGGTGGCGCAAACAAGGACCTTGCAAGATTTACAAGTCAAATTGAAGCGCTTTGCGAAAAGTATATTAAATAGCAAAAAACAGACACATATGTGTCTGTTTTTAAAATTCAAGTGAGTATCTGATAGTGATGCTTGAAAGTTCCTCGTATGTAAGCGAGTAGTCTTTATCAAGGCTCTCAACATAGGACGATTTTACCTTCTGTTTGTAATCAAGAGTTGCAAGCCTACTTATGCTCACAATCGGGGCTGTGACAGATATGAGTTTTATTCCATCTGCCTTCATCATGTTGTCAAGTTCCTCAAAAAACGAATACGCCTCTCCCTCAAAGAAAATGTCGCCCTCGTATTTCGTTTTCAATCCAAAACGGATTTGCTTCTTTTTGGTCAATTTGAAACTTGGTTCTACTCTTATTCTTGAAATTGTTCTAACCTTGTCAAGTTCTGAAACTGCCTCTTTTACCATTTTTGAAGTAACACCCTCGGGAAACGGTGGTTCAAAATCATAATTCATAGGAACAAACGCCTTGAATTTGTACGAACCTCTAATTTCTTCGCCATCTTCCTGACGGAAAAATCCGTCTGCAAACTTTTGACGAATGCTTTCTTTCAAACCCTCATACACGGCTTGTAAGTGTCGTTTCAGTAATGTCTTTTTGTGTTGTTCAATAAGGGTTTTTAAAAGAGCGCTTATCTTCTCCTCTTGTTTGGATGCTTCTTCAAGCCTTTTCAACTCATCGAAAAAAGCCATTAGCATATTCTCCTTTAAAACTCTATTTCGCAATGCATTATTTTTTTCATTGTAACATATATAAAATAACTTGTCAACAAAAACATTCCAACGATAGCGTTGGAATGTTTTTAGTAATTGTATTTCTTTTTCTTTATAACTATAAACAGCATTGTTACAGAAAACGCCATAAGTTCGGCAACTATGATTGATGCCCAAATTCCGTCGACTCCCCAAGCGAGTGGCATTAATAAAATCGCAAGAATTTGGAAAACGAGGGTCCGAAGGAACGAAATTATAGCCGAGGTTAGTCCGTCGTTTAATGCGGTGAAGAAAGACGAGCCGAAAATCGCCATTCCTGCAAAGGCAAACGAGAAACAGAAAAATCTGAAACCTCGAAGGGTAAGTGCGTAAAGTTCGGGGTTATAGCCTACGAATATGCTTGAAAATGCAGGGGCTAAAAGTTGACCGAGTGCAAGCATACAAATTGAAAAAACCAAAATTATATTCGTGCTTTTCTTTCTCAAACTTTTGAGTTCGTCGTAGTTTTGAGCGCCGAAGTGATAACCAATAACAGGCGCAACTCCGACACTGTACCCAATAAAAATCGATATAAACACGAAGTTTACATACATCATAACACCATATGCACTAACTCCGTTTTCCCCGGCGTAGTTCATTAATTGAATATTATAAAGCATACCAACAAGGGACATTGAAACATTCGACATTAGTTCACTTGAACCATTGGCACAGATTTTTCCAAGAGCGCGAAAATCAACTCTTGCTCTGCCAAGTCTCAAAAGGCTTGTGTTCTTTTTTGCAAAGTAAATTATTGGTACAATTCCACCAATCGCCTGACTTATTCCAGTGGCTACGGCAGCGCCTACAAGCCCCCAATCAAACACAGCCATAAAAAGCGCATCAAGAACCATATTACAAACGCCCGATACAATGCTCATATAAAGACCAAGTTGTGGCTTTTCTGCTGTTACAAAAAGGCTTTGAAATTCAAGTTGAATAAAGTATGCAGGAAGCGAAAGCGACAAGATTTGTCCGTAAATTGTGCAATCGTCAAGCATCTGCCCTGTTGCTCCCATAAGGGACGCAACACCTCTTACTGTGAAAAAGCCGATAATTGCAAAAACAATTCCGACAACGACTGACACATAAATTACCATTGAGAAAATTTTGTTCGCTTTTTTCTCGTCACCCTCTCCAAGGGTTTTGGAAACGAGCGCGCAACTACCTGTACCAAACATAAATCCAGGCACGCCCAAAATCATAAGATATGGCATTATAAAGTTCAGCCCTGCAAATGCCGTATCGCCTACTATGTTTGACACAAAAAGCCCGTCAACAACGCCGTAAATTGATGTAAATATCATCATAATTATTGACGGAAGTGTAAATTTAAAGAGTTTTTTGTAATCAAAATGCTCAAACAACTTTATCGCCATACCCATACCCCCTTTTCATAGTCCTTGACAATACTAACATATTATACCACTAATGTCAAGGCTTACTCAAAGAAAAAGAACAGACCTTTGTCTGTTCTTTTGATACTTGTCAAATTATTCGTCTTGCTCATCCTCAAAGCAATAAGAATTTAGCTCCTCAAAGTCAAGGAACTCTGAAAGAGTCATATTAAATGCCAAGGCGATTTTATGAAGCGTTTTTACTCTTGGGTTTTTGGTTAATCCACGAACTATATTATCAAGAGTAGATTGCTTAACATCACTCATAGTCGCTAACTTGTTAATTGCAATGCCTCTTTTCTTGCAAAGGTCACGAATTCTTTTTACATAAATCTCAGAATAATCCATATCACACCTCAAAGCTATTGTTACCCAATTTCGGGTTGATTTAATGATAACCTCAAATAAACGCAGCATTACCCGAATACGGGTTGACTTTGAGAAAATTTTGTGATATTATGCTAATATAGTATTAAATTTATTGAAAGTGAGCAATAACATGGAACTTTGGAAGGAAATTTTTTGCAAAGCATCAGAAAGCAACTGGCAAGAGAATATCGACTTTAACTCATTATTGGAATCGGCATGTTATATAGCGTTAGATAAAATAAAAACTGTTATCCAAGACGATAGTTTGACCGATGCGGAATGCTTTTTTAAAATAGAAGAGATAATTTGTATTCTTGAAGATTTAGGTAGCAACGGTGCTTCGCGCCACGATTTTGGATAAAAAAGTCCGACAATTGTCGGACTTTTTGTGTTTTTTAGATATATTGCTAACGAAAAGATAATCTTCTTAATCCTTTCGGAAGCCGAAGAGGAAATGCACACTTGGCACGGACCGAGAACCAACCTTCGCACTTCGCATTCCGCACTTCGCATTTTATAGACGACGCATAACGACGCTTATACCAGCAAGGTTGAAGAAACAAGCAAGTCAAGGCGCACCACAGATGGCGGACTAAGGCGTACATAGCGTACGACGACGGTCGCCAGCGAGGAGCAACGACGCATAACGACGCTTATAACGCCAAGGTTGAAGAAACAAGCAAGTCAAGGCGGACTGGAAGCCACAGACGACGGCGTATATGGCATACGACAAGGTTGTGGGAGAAGCCCAACGCAGGATTGCGCAGTTTATTAAGCCTTGGAATCAATGTAGTCGCAAGCTGCAAGCGCCGCAATCGCCCCATCAGCACATGCTGTGGCAACTTGGCGAATTCTCTTTTTACGGCAGTCGCCCGCTACGAAAATTCCGTTAGTTTTAGTTTTGCAAGTTTCGTCGGCATCGGCATAGCCCCAGTTATCAAGGGCTATTACATTTTCAAATGGCTTGTTTTGTGGCACAAGACCGATTGCTACGAAAAGTCCGTCTATGTCAAGTTTGAACTTTTCGCCGTTTGTTTTTTCAACATTTATTGCATTCAGTTCTCCCTCGCCCAAAAGTTCGGTGATTTTTGCACCTGTTATAATTTCAACATTTTCTTTCTTTGCAAGTTGTTCTTGGAGTTTACCCTCTCCTGTTAGGTAGTCAAGATTTTGAACTACATAAACCTTTTTACAAAGGTCGCTAAGCAAAATTGCCTCTTGAAGTGCAGAGTTTCCTCCACCTAAAACGGCAACTACCTTTCCCTCGTGGAAAGCCCCGTCACAAACTGCACAGAATGAAATTCCGTTTCCTATATAATCAAGTTCTTTATCAAGTCCAGGTAGACGATGGGTTGCGCCTGTTGCGATAATTACCGCTTTCGACTCAAACTCGCCACTGTCTGTAACAACTGTTTTTGTTTTTCCGTTATCTTTGATTTCCAAAACCTCGCAAGGTTCAACCTCTGCACCTTGCATAAGAACCTGTTCAACAAGTTTCTCTGCAAATTCATTTCCTGTAAGTGAGGCAAAGCCTGGAATGTTTTCAACTTTTGGCGAATATGTGATTTGTCCACCAAAAGCGCCTTTTTCCAAAATCAAAACTGTTTTGTTTGCTCTACACGCATAAACGCCCGCTGTAAGTCCCGCAGGGCCTGCGCCTACTACTATAATATCGTACATATTTGCTCCTTAAAAATTATTCGGCGATAATGG
>JAZSDJ010000226.1:0-4677 GCA_045531105.1 Eubacteriales bacterium
CTCGGTGGTATTCATAAGTTTTTTAACTGGGACAAGCCTGTTTTGACAGACAGTGGTGGATTTCAGGTTTTCTCACTCGCTCAACTTAGAAAAATAAGCGAAGAGGGTGTTCGTTTTGCATCACATATCGACGGAAAACGCATCTTTATGGGTCCCGAGGAATCAATGCAAATCCAATCAAACCTTGCCTCAACTATTGCAATGGCTTTTGATGAATGTATAGAAAATCCTGCGCCTTACGATTATGTTAAAAACTCGTGCGAACGCACAACAAGATGGTTACAGCGTTGCAAAACAGAACTTGATAGACTTAATTCATTGCCTGACACAATAAATAAACATCAAATGCTTTTTGGAATTAACCAAGGTGGAACATATGAGGACCTTCGTATAAAGCATATGCAAGACATCGCTAAACTTGACCTTGATGGTTATGCAATCGGTGGTCTTGCGGTAGGTGAGGCAACTGATGAAATGTATCGAATTATCGACACAGTAGAGCCTTATATGCCAAAAGATAAGCCAAGATACCTAATGGGCGTTGGCACTCCTTGTAACATTTTGGAAGCGGTTCATTACGGAATTGACTTTTTCGATTGCGTAATGCCAAGCAGAAACGCAAGACACGGAAACTTGTTCACTTGGAACGGAAAAATGAACATAGTAAACGAAAAATACATGCGCGATTCTCGACCGATTGATGAGGGCTGTGGTTGTCCCGCTTGCCGTAATTATTCAAGGGCTTATATAAGACACTTAATAAAAGCAAAAGAAACGCTTGGAATGCGCCTTTGTGTTCTTCACAACCTTTACTTTTATAACGAACTTATGCAAAAAATTCGCGATGCACTTGATGGTGAATATTTTGAAAGTTTCTATCAAAAATACCGTCAAATCCTCGGCGAGAGAAATCCAGATTGATAAAAAAGAGTACGAAAATTCGTACTCTTTTTTGCTTTTCTCATCTTCGAGTTGCCCCTATAACGCCACAAGCGATTTTCTCACCCGAATCACCAGATGGTTGAGTTGTGAAATCATCACGCATTGAATGAATTACAATGGTTTTTCCAATTATTTCATCAATATCAAACCGATTAGTTACAAACGCTAAAAATGCATAACCGTCACTGCAAAATAAGGGAGGCATATCTCCTGCGTGATAAGGATGGGCGACACCTGACGGATTATAGTGGTTACGCGTGCCAGCAAACTCGTCTGTTGAACTTCCGTAACAGCCGTTACCTTCGTGTATGTGGAAACCGAAAATTGAACTTTCACAAGAACTCGGACCTGAGGGTAAATTGTCAATTTCAGCAATTACAAAAACCCCGTTTTCGGTATTAAAAAAATTTACCTCTCCGTAAATCTCTGGAAAATCAGAACCCCCATTGATTTTTGCGACAGCCAAAGGAATAGAATTTAAGGCATTTGTTGGACTGTTTCTTATTCTGTTGTTATTGTTGTTATCTCTATACATAAAACCCCCGATATTTTATCAGTATGCCTGATGAATGTGAAGCCAAATCCTTGGTATACGCCGTAAATACACGGGTTAAGGTTGGTTTGTTTCATAATATGCAAAAAAACAAAAAAATGCTCATAAAACGAGCATTTTTATAATTCTTCACAGCCTAAATATTCACACATATAGGAGCGTAGTCTTTGGATGCGCTTCTTTTTTGTACCAAATGGACTTGATTTAGTGATAAGACAAGCGATAGCCATAGGAATACAAGTAATAATAAATATAATCGAAAATCCCAACCAATCATACCATCTCATTTTCATATCTTTATCAGGTGAGATTTCTCCATCAAATTCAAGATAGTCATCATAAACAGTAATAGGCGCAATATATCGGTAATTGCAGTTTTGACTCGTTTCAACACCAACTTCAATTTTACCGCCTCGAAGATAAACAACAAGTGGTGAATGTCTACTTGGATTGTTTTTGTTGAATTTGTCTTTTGCCTCTGAATATTTTTTTGTAAAATCTTCAACATTTCCGCGAAATCTAAATTTCATAAAATCCTCTTAACCAAAATATATAAAACTATAAAAAGTATAACATAATCGAAACGACAAATCAATAATATGTGTTTAAATTTGCAAGAAATGAATAAATTACCTGAAAGAAGAAACAATAAAATAGCAGAATAAAAAGCAAAGGAGGACAAAATGAGAGAGTTCACACACCAAATTACGGTTGAAAACGGGTTGCATGCAAGACCAGCAGGCTCACTTGCGAACTTTGCAAAGCATTTTAAATCGGACATAAAAATTAAAACAGACAAAAAAGAAGCCGATGCAAAACGCCTTTTGTCAATTATGTCACTTGGCGCAACAAAGGGTACAAATCTTAATTTTATAATTAACGGAGAGGACGAAAACGAGGCAGAAAAAGCACTTCGCGACTTTTGCATCGAACATTTGTCGTAAGAGAAAATGATATTTACAAAAAAACAAAAATCAATGCTCGCTGTGTGTGACGGCGCGTGCGCTCCTGTGAGCGAAATTCCTGATGAGGCGTTTGCCCTTGGGCTTCTTGGCAAAGGTTTTGCCCAAGACCCCGAAAACGGCACTTTCAGAAGCCCAGTTGATGGCAGAGTAGAAAATGTGTCAAAAACCAAGCACGCGTACTCGATTTATACAAAGGACGGACTTGATGTGCTTGTGCATATAGGGGTTGACACAGTTGAACTTAATGGCGAAGGCTTCACACCCGTTGTCGCAGAAGGACAAAATCTTAAAGCGGGAGATATAATCGCAAAGGTTGATATCAACCTCATCAAAGAAAGAGGATTTAATCCAATTACCGCTGTGCTTGTGACTAATCCCGATAAAATCGAAAATGTCGCATATAAATTTGGCAATGCCAAAGCGGGAACAGACCCCGTTATGTTTTATGGAACAGTAAAATAAAATTAAAATTCAAAAGAAAGGTAAACAATGGAAAAAACATTAACTAAAAAGAAATTTGGTAGTGGCGCTTTCAGCGTTTTGCAAAGAGTAGGAAGGGCTTTTATGCTCCCAATCGCTCTTTTGCCAATCGCGGGATTGCTTCTTGGAATAGGTGCATCGCTTACAAATACTGCAATGCTTGAAGCCTACAATCTTATGGGTGTATTAGGACCAGGTACATTTTTGAATGCAGTATTCACACTTTTATCATCAGTAGGAACAGTCATTTTTGATAACCTACCTTTGATTTTTGCACTTGGAGTTGCACTTGGAATGGCAGAAAATGAAAAAGCAACAGCGACACTCTCTGCCGCAATCGCGTTTTTCGTAATGCATAAAACAATTAGTTCGTTGCTTGAAATAAGTGGCAGACTCTCTGACGGCTCAATGCAAGAAGGAACGATTGCAAATGTAGTCGGCATTAACTCCTTGCAAATGGGAGTTTTTGGCGGAATTATAGTAGGACTTGGCGTGGCTTGGCTCAATAACAGATTTTATAAAATAAGACTTCCAAATGTAATTTCATTCTTTGGTGGTACTCGTTTTGTACCAATCATTTCAACCGCTGTATATATTCTTGTCGGTGTTTTAATGTTCTTTATTTGGCCATATATTCAAATGGGAATTTATGCGCTTGGCGACCTTGTTTTAAAATCGGGATACGCAGGAACATTCATTTACGGATTTATAGAGAGAATATTAATTCCATTTGGACTTCACCATGTTTTCTATTTACCATTCTGGCAAACAGGACTTGGCGGAAGCGCATTAATCGACGGTGTAATGATATATGGCGCTCAAAATATATTCTTTGCAGAACTTGCATCAAGCGCAACAACTAAGTTTTCAGTATCAGCTACAAGATTTATGAGTGGTAAATTCCCGCTTATGATTTTTGGATTGCCTGGCGCTGCGCTTGCTATGTATACTTGTGCAGATGACAAAAAGAAAAAGGTTGCAGGGGGACTTCTTTTGTCAGCAGCCCTTACCTCAATGCTCACAGGTATAACAGAGCCTATTGAGTTCACATTCTTATTTGTCGCTCCAATTTTGTATGTAATACACTCATTGTTCGCAGGACTTGCTTATATGCTTATGCATATTTTGAATGTCGGTGTTGGCATGACATTCTCGGGTGGTATAATCGACCTTTTCCTGTTTGGAATAATTCAAGGAAACGAAAAGACAAACTGGATTATGATACCGCTTGTCGGCTTGTTCTATTTCGCAATCTATTTCTTCCTTTTCAGATACCTTATCTTAAAGAGAAACTACGCAACCCCTGGTAGAGAAAAGGGCGATGGAGAAGTGAAACTTTATACTCGCGCTGATTATAACGAAAAGAAAAACGCAAAAGAGGAAAACGATAAGTCAGCCCTCATTCTTGAAGGACTTGGAGGAAAAGATAATATAACAAGTCTTGATAACTGTGCGACACGACTTCGTGTAAGTGTCAAAGATAGCGAAATCGTAAACGAAGCGCTTTTAAAACAAAGTGGTGCAGCAGGAGTTATCAAAAAAGGAACAGGCGTTCAAGTAATATATGGTCCACAAGTGTCGGTTATAAAATCAGAACTTGAAGACTATATAAATTCTCTATAACAAAAAGAGGCTTTTAGCCTCTTTTTTTATGTATTGGTATTGAAAAATAAATGTCAAAATGATATGATAATAAAAAAGGTGATAATCACAAAGAACAGGTGATTATATGAGACT
>JAZSDJ010000198.1:0-19216 GCA_045531105.1 Eubacteriales bacterium
AAGATGTGGAAATCGCATTTTCAACGTGGTCAATGCCAGGTGGAGGAGAGATAAAACTCACAGACTATTTGCCAAAACTTAAAGTTCTTTTCTATGCAGCGGGCTCTGTAAAATATTTTGCACCTGAATACTTCGAAAAGGGCGTAAGAATTACAAGTGCATTTTCTGCAAACGCAATCCCTGTTGCAGAGTTTACAGTAGGTCAAATTCTTTTGGCAAATAAAGGATTTTTCCAATCTGCACTTGCTGCAAAAGAGAAGAAATATGAAGTCGCGAATAAAATCGCAGGCGCGCACGCAGGCAACTATGAGGCGAAAATTGGTATTGTTGGCGCAGGAATGATAGGCAGAAAAGTTATAGAACTTTTGAAGCCATATAAACTTGATATTTATGTGTTTGACATATTTATGACAGAAGAGCAAGCAAAAACACTCGGAGTTACAAAATGCTCACTTGATGAAATTTTTGAGGAGTGCGATATTGTATCAAACCACCTTGCAAATGTACCTGCAACGATTGGAATTATGAAAAAAGAACATTTTGCAAAAATGAAGCAAAATGCTACATTTATAAACACAGGTAGGGGCGCACAGGTTGACGAGGACGGCATAATTGAGGTTCTTAAAGAAAGACAAGATATCTGTGCTTTACTTGATGTTACAATTAAAGAACCACTCGACGAAAATAGTGAACTTTATAACCTTTCAAATGTTGTTTTAACGCCACATATCGCAGGAAGTATGTCAAATGAAGTGAGACGCATGTCAGAACTTATGATAAATGAACTCGAAAACTATTTAGACGGAAAAGACCTTGAATTTGAAATCACCGCTGAAAAACTCGCTAAAATGGCATAAATAAAAGAGGCAAATATTTGCCTCTTTTTTAACTTAAATGTTCGGTATTTTGCGAAATGTTTGGTATAACCTGTGGCTCAACAACGCTTGTGGGTTGAGTATAAGAAGTCAACCCAAAACTTACGCTTATCGCCTCGTTTACCTCTTGCATATGAGCATCATCAAGGTGTCCCATTCGTTCTTTTAGTCGGGTTTTGTCAAGTGTTCTTATTTGTTCAAGCAGAACGACAGAGTCTTTGCTCAATCCTACATTTGATGCAAATATGTCGATATGTGTCGGTAATTTGGCTTTTGTTGTTCGGCTCGTTATTGCCGCTGCAATAACTGTCGGACTGTATTTATTTCCAGTGTCATTTTGCACTATAAGTACAGGCCGAAGCCCACCTTGTTCCGAACCAACAACGGGACTGAGGTCTGCATAATATATATCTCCTCGTCTTATGTTCATCTCTTTCTCTCTTCCTTTCACAAAGTAGCAAATTTATTATTGACATAATTTTGAAGATTAAACATTTTCTTACTATTATAAGTATATTCTTTTCGTCAAAAAACGACAAAGTATTTACTTGACTTTTTTTCTTAAAAGTGATACAATAGTTCATTAGAAGGGAAGTGTTAAAATGAAGTGGAGCGAAAAAATAAAAGTTAAATTTCATGAAACAGATCAAAATGAAATAGCAAGTGTTTCACAAACATTCAAATATATACAAGAAGCGGCAATGTGCCAATTAAACGAACAACACCCGTCGTATAAAGAACTCTTTGAACAGAAGAAAGCGTTTGTTTTGAGCGCAATACGCCTTGAAATTTATGAACCAATTTATGCGTATGATGAAATAATAGCGCGTTCCTGGGCTTGCCCGAGTCGTGGACTTAATTTCTTGCGTTGTTATGAAATTGAAAGAAATGGTGAAATTATTTGCGAGGCTGCATCAAGTTGGGCGCTTGTGTCCACAGATGAAAAGCGACTTCTTACAGTCGAAGATGTTGATACCAGCGCTTATTATATGGACGAACCTGTGCAAACGGAAAGACCCGTAAGGGTTCGTATTCCAAGCGCACTTCCAATGTCGCTTGTGGGCGAGTATATAGTTCAGCGCAGTGATATAGACCTAAATGGTCATGTTAATAATACAAACTACCCAAGAATTATTTGCGATAAAATTCCAAACGCGAACAACCTTCGCGTAAAATCAATAGGAATTCATTTCGCAAACGAGGCTATGCTTAACGAAACTCTCAAAATATATATGTCAAAAATAGATAATAGAATTTATTTCAGAACCATTCGTGAAGATGGAAAAACAAATATCGACGCAGAATTGATAGTAGAAGAAATTTAATGAAAAGAGCAAGCGATTTTTCGCTTGCTCTTTTATTATGATTAAATAGGAAAATAAAAAGCCAACCAAGCGGTTGGCTTTTTTGTATTATTTAGAAGCAAGAGGTGAGATGATGTCCATAAATGGAGCACGGAATACTACATGAGGAGTTCCAAAGTCAGTTGATGCTTTTGTTGGCTTTCTCAATGTAGGGAATGTACAATAACCACTGTGAGTTGCATCAGTGTAAGAGATGTCTGATGCAAAAATTTCAATTTCTTTGAGGTAAGCGAAACCTGCATCATTAGATGTGAATACTACACGAATATCATCAGTTACAAGGTCTGTGAAATCGAAAGCAACAATATAACTCTTTGATGTCTTGTCATAAGAAGTGCCGCTTGCGACAGTCTTATAAGTTCCATCCGCTTGCTTTGCTTGAACATCAAAACCGAGAACATAGTCGTCTTTTATAGCGTTTTCACGAACTTGTGTGATCATGTTGTAATAATCCCAAGTGATATAGTCAGTAAAGTTGAGAACTACTTTTGTAACATTTGCCTTTTGTCCTTCTGGAAGAGCAAGAGTAACACCACAGTACTCGCCAGTACCCATGGTTCCTGCATACCAACAAGGAGCACCATCGGAAATCTGACCATCATTGATGTAAGAAACTTCGGAAATACCAATGTGATCAAAAGCACTTGAACAATAAGGAGTTCCATAGATTGCAGCGTTACCATTAGCGAGAGACATCTTTCTGTCACCAGTCATCCAACCTGCAAGGAAGATACATTTTCCACCACCAGCAATAGTAGCGTTAATTTCTGAAATAACTGCTTGTTTGCCATTCATTTGGTCGAAAGTAACTCTTATTCCTCTAATGTCTTTAAGGTATTCGCTTTCGTCGGCAGCGGTGAAGAAATTAACAACACCCGCTTTAACATCTTTTGTCGTTTTAACATCTTTTGTTGCAAGTTTAGACCATGTATTATCAGCGCCTAAAAGGTCAACTGTAACAGTATAGGACAAATTGTCATTTTCTTCTGCAAGCGCACCGAAGTCAAGGTTAACCGCTGAAATGTTATAAGGCTTATCAAATTCAGATTTTACCCATTCGCCATTAGTTGTAGTAGCGGATTGCCAGAAAGAAGGTGTAGCGGCACTGACTACATTGTCAAATGCGAGAGCAGGGTAGTGGTTTGAAGATGAAGAAGAAGCGTAAGCATGACCGCTAAGAGCAGCATTGGTTGAAACTTCTGCATCATCTGGAACATCAAGAGCAGGTGGGTTGCCTTTCTTTCCCATGATTACTGTTTCAAAGAAAAGAGGTGGGCTCCATTGGTCTGTATATTGAAGATAGAATCTGAACTTCTTTGTTACAAGGTTTCCGTCATCAATATGATCGTATTTGCCAGGGTTTGCAGTCTTCAATTTTTTAACCATTTCGCTGATATCAAGGGTTACAACAGCAACAGTAGGAAATTCGGTTTCGTTACCTTTGCTATCGGTGTAAACATAGTTAGGGTAGCCATCTGTTGTAAACGCAGGGAACTCAATCCATTCACCCATAACGAGCGCTTTGAAAAAGTATTTTTCTTGTTCGTTTTTGCTATATCTTGAAACATAAAGAGTGATTGTATCAATTTCTTTATATTCTCTGTAACGATATTCAATCCAAACATCATTTGGGTCGTAGGCTGGGTTACGGCTATAATCTGAACGCCAGAACTCATAACCACCTGGTCGAACCGCTTCATAAATCTTTCCGTCGATAGTATATTTTGGACCGGAATAGTAGTTCCATTGAGTGGAACACTTCAAAAGTGATTCCTGAGAAATGTCTTGGTACTCTTCTTCTTCTGCTGATGTGGTAAACACAAAGCAAGAAACAAGCATGAGAATACAAAGAACAAAAGCAATAATTTTTTTCATTTTGTACTCCTTGTGCGTAAATAAAAAATTCTTACATAAGCATTTTAACACAATACAGGAAAATTTTCAATACTTTTTTGTAAATTTTTATAAAATATAATATAAAAATGAAGTGGAAACTATTCAAAATGTAAAAAAATCATAACAAAAAACAAAAACAAAAAAATAGTTGTATATCTTTTTGAAATTTTGAGTAAAATGGTATTGAGCAAGAATTTCTTGCTAAAAAGCGTTACCATTTCGCTGACCCCGTTGGGGCGAAAGGTAACGCTTTTTTCTTATTTGAAGTAATTAATTGCACTTTTTATATTTTCTTCTATTTCTTTTTTCAGTTCTTCAATAGAAGAAAATTTCTTTTCGCCTCGCAAAAACTTGTAAAAATTCACTCTTATGAAAGAACCATAAAGGTTTCCGTCGTAGCCAATAATGTGAGTTTCGATGTTTTTCTTGCCATCATTTTCAACCGTTGGGCGAGTGCCTATATTTGTTATTGAAGGGTAAACATCTTCACCGATTTCACATTCGGTTATGTAAACGCCATTAGCGGGAACAACTTTTCCTTCTGGTAAAGATTGATTTATGGTAGGAAGACCAATTTTTCGACCAAGTTCTTTGCCGTGTTCAACCCTCGCTAAAACGCTATAAGGCGCAGATACAGGAATGATTTTTTCAACCTCGCCACACTCAATAAAATCCCTCAAAAGAGAAGAAGAAAGTGTGCGATTTTCAAAAAGAATTTTGTCGCAAATTTGCACACATCCCCCGCGATTTTCAAAAAATGTTTTAAGGGCATCTGTGTCGAAGTTTGCACCCTTTCCAAACCTGAAATTAAAGCCACAGCAAGCGCCAATAGCGTTTAATTTTCCAACTAAAATATTTTCTAAAAATTCATCGCCCGAAACGGAAACAACATTCTCAAAATCTTCGATACATAAATAGTCAATTCCCACCTTGCGAATGGCTTTGATTTTTTCTTCAAGAGTGAAAATACTTCGGCTCGCTTGCTTTGACAAAAAATCCTTTGGAATAGAAGAAAAAGTATAAACGGCACTTTTTGCACGCATTTTTCTCGCAAGCATTATACAAGATGAAAAAACTGACAAATGTCCGATATGCACACCATCAAAAGCGCCGAGCGCGACAACTGTTGGCTCGTGAATTTCACATATCTGCATAGTTTTCAAATCGTAACAAACCATACCTTTCTCCTTTCGCGAATCTGTTACCACTTATTTTATTATAAAACATAGCCTTTTGCAATAAAAAATGAAAAAATTTTGAAAATTTTAAAATATTATACACAAAAGGCAAAAAATATGTTATTATATTTTAGGTATTTGTAAAAAATGGTATAGGAGAAAACAATGAAAACAATTTGGCTTGGTCAGGGCGGACTGCTCATCATCTCTGGTAAACTCAAAATAGTCGTTGACCCGTATTTGTCAAATAGTATGCGTAATTTTGACAAGACGATGAAACGAAGAGTAAGAGTAGATAAATCTTTCCTGAGAGTAAAACCGGATATGATAATAATCACCAACTCGCATCCCGATCATGCAGATATGGTGACACTTAAAAAATATTTACACAAAACAAGAAGGGGAACAGTTGTTCTTGCTTCTGAAAAAGCATATGATAAACTTTACAGAGAAAGAATAGCGGGCAGATACTTGAACATTATGTTTGAGGAAGGCGATGAATGGACACTAAAACACATTCGCGTCAAGGGCGTAAGATGCAAAACGGATGACAAAACCGCTTTTGGCGTTATCATCGAAGATTCAACGACTGAAAAGAGCATTTATGTTGCAGGCAATACCCTTTATAACAAATATCTTATTCAAGAACTACCCAAAAATCTCGACGTTGCGTTCATTCCTATCAGTGGGCAGTATAGTACGATGAATATGGTAGACGCACAGCGTTTTGCTAATGAACTTCAAGCGAAAGTAGTTGTACCTTTCCATTTTGGAATGTTTGATAAGGTTGACCCAAGAACCTTTGAATGTAACAATAAAATTATTCCAAAACCATACAAGGTTATACCTATTGATGCTGAAACAGAAGAAACTCGCTCACTTCCACCAGAGGAAAGACTTAAACTCGGACTTGATGAAAAACCTGCTAAGTTCCCAAAAACTTATAAAGAAGCGGTAAAAGCGGAAAAAGCGGAAGAAAAAGCGTTCCTTATGAGAAAACAACTTATTGACGCTCTTCAAAAATATGTTGAATGTGATGACCCTACAATGACAGATGTTTCTTTGAACGCACCGAAAATTGGAACTGCATCAATCTCTGATGCATCATCAGTTGGTGATAACAATGGTGGAACTCCTACATATGAAGAAAATTTATCAGATTCTTCAATTTCAGTAGCAGAGGACTCGAACGACTCAACAGAAAATGTTGACTCACAACAAACATCATCAGAAGGACAACCCTTATAAGGTTAAGAAGAATAACAAAAACGGAATAAATTGCCGTTTTTTATTTTGCTTATATTGAATTTAAATAATTGTTGTGTTAAAATCTAATTAATAAATAAAATTAAGGAAGAAAATCAAATGTACACATTCTCATCTCTTGAAAAATATCTTGATACTGTACTTGTAAGGGAAAAAGTTCCTGGATTTGACTGTATGGTTATTCATAAAGGAAAGGAAGTATTCAGATACACAGCGGGGTATAGCGATAAAGAAAATCAAATTCCGATGACAGGAAAAGAGCATTTTTATATTTACTCTGCATCTAAGCCAATTACTTGCGTTGCGGCACTTCACGCTATGGAAGAGGGTAAATATTTGCTCAATCAACCTCTTTGGTGGTATATTGGTGAGTATGCAAATTGCAAGGTTAAAACCTATCACGATGATGGCACAATAACACTTGAACCTGTCAAAAGTCATATAAGAATTTGCGACCTTTTCTCAATGACAGCAGGGCTTAACTACGATACTAATTCTAAATCTATAAAAGAACAAGTTGCGAAAGACCCGAGAGGAAAAACTCTTGATATCGTTCGAGCAATCGCAAACGAACCTCTTGATTTTGAACCAGGTTCAAAATGGCAATACAGCCTTTGCCACGATGTTTTGGCGGGATTTGTAGAGGCTGTTACGGGCGAAAAATTTGCTGACTATGTAAAAAGAGTTATTTTAGACCCACTTGGAATGAATGATACATATTATCACCCACCCAAAGAAGTTTATGATAATATTTGTACTCAATATAAGTTCAATCATCAAAAGGGCGAACCTGAACTGATGGAAAAGAGAAACGAGTACATTTTTGGTGAAGAATACGATTCTGGTGGAGCGGGAATTATAACAACTCTTGAAGATTATGCAAAATTCGCAACCGCCCTTGCAAATTTTGGTGTTGGAGCGAATGGCGCAAGAATACTCTCAAAGGCAAGTGTAAATCTCTTGCGTTCTAATACACTTAATTCAACAGCGCTTGCTGAGTTTACAGACGGATGGGAAAATAATATCGGTTATGGCTATGGTTATGGTGTTCGCACCAAAATGAACAATGGTAGAGGAGGAGACCTTTGCTCACCTGGTGAATTTGGTTGGGATGGCGCAGCAGGATTTTTGATTTCTGTAAATCCTGACAAAGAAATGGCAGTTATTTATGCTCAACATATGCGTGATCCCCACAACCACATAATTCATCCGAAAATTAAAAACATTGTAAACCAAATCATAGAATAATGGAGACGAAATGAAAAAAATAGCAATATTTATGCTTATTGGGCAATCAAATGCCGTAGGACACGCAATGCCAATGGAAGAAAAAGACATAATAGCAACTCCTCTTAAAAATGTTTTCGGACTCAATAGAGAACCGAACCAATCTTTCGAATCAACAGAACTTGTGTTCTCAGGCTATACAAGTTTCGGAATGAACCTTGCTGAAACACAAGACAATACTTATTCAGTTGCGAACTGTCTTGCAAGAGCGTGGCAAAACGAAATTGACGCAGGTTCTGATTTGCCAGACCTTTATATAGTTCATATAGCAATCGGCTCACAAGGCGTTTACGGAATGTGGGCACCAGACAGAGAAAAGGTTCTTGTCCCAGGAAAACTTGGAGAGTGCGATGTTTCTATGTATCCTCTTGCGATTCATGTACTTAAACTGTTCAATAAATATATGAAGGAAAACGAACTTGAACCCGAATTTGTAGGGGTACATTGGAGAGGCGGAGAGCAGGAAACAAGAGTTCCAATTCCTCAACTTGAAGGAAAACTTAAAAATGATTATATAAGAATTTTCACAGGACTTCGAGAGGCAATAGGCTACGAAATGCCCGTGATACTTCATAGAATGCCATTTGATAAAGTTATGCTTAAAGAAGACCCAACAGGCGAACATCTTGAAGCGATGAATTATATAAATGCCCTTTTTGAAGACCTTGCAAAAGAACTTCCTCAAACGAGCGTATTTGATGTAAGAAAAGCACCTTTTTACGAAGAAAACGCATGGGACTGTAACATTTTTCGTTGGGATTTGATTCACTATCTTGGAAAAACAAACGATTGGGTAGCGAAAGAAATACTCAAAGAATTTAAAGAAAAAAGATAAGAAAAACAATAGAAAGAGCGGTAGTTAATCTATCGCTCTTTTTTGCTTGAAAATTTTATCAAAATTTCAGCCGAAAATAAATATTCAAAAGAGTGAATTTTGGCAACCGTCTTTATTCATTATTGGTCAAAATGCCGAAATAACTTAAAAATAAATTAAGTTAGTTTACTAATCAATCTTGTGCAAAATATACAAAAACATTTTTTGCATTTGTCAATTAACAAGACGTGGATAAATCCACCTTGAAAAAGTGAATAAGTGTGGAAAAGTCCGTGGAAAGTGTGAAAAACTCGGTGTTTTAAACAAAATTTATCCACTTTTCCACACATCGAACCCGTGGAAAACTCGGATTTTTATGTCGAAATTTACACATTTGCCAAAAATGATGTGTAGAATTTTAAAAAAATTCAAAAAACATCTTGACAAAAAAATATGCAAAAAAGGGGTGAATATTCACATATAAAGTAGGAACAAAATCGACATTT
Organism: Eubacteriales bacterium; assembly: GCA_045531105.1. Taxonomy (GTDB): domain Bacteria; phylum Bacillota; class Clostridia; order Oscillospirales; family CAG-272; genus RGIG2000. The sequence continues at coordinate 9,187 of JAZSDJ010000198.1, forward strand.
TGCACAAAATGTTTATGGAGTCGCTAAGCAAACGGATTTGCGACGGATTTTCACTAAAAAGATTTAAAAATTGCAAATGAAAGTGTCCCCGAAATCACCAAAGACCAAACAATGTTTTCAAGTAAAATTTCTGTTGCCGTAATAGAAAACCAAAGTTGATATTCGCCCTCTGGAAAAATTTGATATTTAAGTCCAAAGACAGATACAACAAAAATGAGTATGTAACAAAGTTTAATAAAATTCGTCGCGTGATAAGGGGAAATAATATATGGCTTTTTTCTCATAATGCCCCCAAAAAGTATAAATTTCCATTTTTATTTTATCAAACTCAAACGCTTCTATCAATGCAATATTTGTGGAAAAAAAGTAAAAGATTTTTTGTTTTTCCAAATAAGTTTAAAAAAGTAAAATTTTCCTAACAAAAAAGAGAAAAAGTCTTTTTATCAAAAGGAATTCGAGAGAAAAGATAAAAATCCAAAAATATGAGATTTAAAATGCAAAAAACATTATTTGCAGGAGAGAAAAATGATGAAAATAAAATTTAGCAAACTTACAGATAATGCAAGGCAAGTTTTTAAAATCGAAAATGATAGTATCAAAGCCTCGTGCGCAAACAAGTTTAATAAATGCTTACATATTGAAAAGCATAAGATGTTGAAAAACGAAAAGAAAAATAAAATTCTGTTTGACAAAATAATCAAATACAAAACAGATTTGTGTACATTAGGTGAAATAATAGAAGACAATGTGTTGAAAAGATGAAAAAACATCGTTTCAACACTTTTTTATTAACAAACTATTGATTTTTTTATAATTTTATAGTAATATAAATTCTAACAAGTTAAAAATACTAATAGAGGAGAGACCATATTGGAAAGAAAAGTTGAACGCGCTATTTTGGATTACAAAATGCAAAATGCATATGAAAATGTAATAGTCGGCTTTTCTGGTGGAGCGGATTCCTCGGCTCTTTTGCATTATTTTGCAAAAAAAGCAAAAAAACTTGTTTGTGTTCATATAAATCATATGATACGTGGCGCTGAGGCTGACAGGGACGAGGCGTTTTGTAGGGACATTTGTAAAAAATACGGCATTGAATTTGTTTGCCATAAAATTGATATTCCCACCCTTGCTAATCAAAAAGGAAAAGGACTTGAAGAAACAGCAAGAGAAGAAAGATATCGAGTATTCAGCGAAGAATGTGAAAAAAGAAATTTTGATGCCATTTTAACTGCTCATAACGCGAATGATAATACAGAAAGCGTTATTTTCAATCTTGCAAGAGGAAGTGGAGCGAACGGAATTTCTGGCATAAAACCTGTAAATGGCAAAGTGATGCGTCCGCTTATTTATGCTACCCGACAAGAGATTTTGAATTATTGTCATGAAAATAGTATTGAATATGTGACAGATTCTACAAATGAAGACATAGATTATACAAGAAACTATATACGTCATCAGATTGTGCCTATGCTTGAAAAGTTAAATCCAGCGTTGAGCGATTCGGTTGCAAGACTTGCGTCTTCAATTCGTGCTGACGAGGATTTTATCTTGAAGGAGGCAAAATGCTTTATTAAGCAAAATTGTGAAGAAAATAAAATTTTGCCAAAAAAATTTGAATCTTTGCACGAAAGCGTTAAGGTTAGAGTTTTGAAGATTCTCTCGGGTGTAAATCTTGATAACAAATCAATCAAGGCATGCCTTGAATTTATGCCGAAAAATCAAAGTGGCGATGTTATAAATCTTTGTAAAGGTGTATCGCTTAAAATGGAAAGTGGGTACGCAGTTTTTATAAACACAAAAGAACTTGACGACATAGAATTTTCAAATCAATTAAAGCAAGGTCTTAACGAGATTGAAAATATCGGCGTAATAATATCTTATAATACTGATATTGTTCCCGAAAATAAAGAGTTATATTGCGTCTTGAAATTAAATGCAGAAGCGATAAAAGGAAACCTTTTTACGCGTTCAAGACAAGACGGAGATACAATATATCAAGGAAGACTTACAAAGAAGATAAAAAAACTTTTTTGCGAGAAAAAAATCCCATCTCACAAAAGAAATAAAATCCCTTTGATTTGTGATGAAAACGGAATTGTGGCAATACCTAATGTTGCTACGAGAGATGGCGCAAAAGGAGAGGGAATAACAATAAAGTTTTACAAGGAAGGGGACGGAAAATGTTAAACGATATTAAAAAAATCTTGCTCACAGAGGAAGAACTCGACAGATTGACAACAAAAATTGCCGAAGAAATTGATAAAGATTATTGTGACAGAGGAAAAAAACTCTTGCTTTTGGGAATACTTAAAGGAAGCGTTGTGTTCATGTCAGACTTGATGAAGAAAATCAAGCGCCCTGTTGAAATTGATTTTATGAAGGTGTCCTCTTACGGAATAGGTACTGAAACAAGTGGAAAAATCAACATAATTCTTGACCTTCATAGAACAGACCTTTCGGAAACTGATATCCTTATAATTGAGGACATTATAGATAGCGGAAGAACTCTTTCTTATCTTGTAGAATATTTGAAACTTAATGGCGCCAGAAGCGTAAATACTTGTACATTGCTTGATAAACCTTCAAGAAGACAAGTGGATTTTGTTCCTACATATATTGGCACAGAAATTCCTGACGAATTTGTTGTTGGTTATGGACTTGATTTCGCTGAACAATATCGCACATTACCGTTTGTAGGCATTCTCAAAGAGGAAGTCTATAATCGTTAAGTATAAAGGAGTAATAAATGAAACAGAAAAAAAGCAGTAGTATAATCACAATTATTTTCTACATTGTGCTTATAGGACTCATTATATTTGCAATCGCTTCATTGTTCTCAAAGAAAAATGAAGAAAAATTAATCTATTCAACAGTAATGGATTATTTTGAAAGCGATAGTGTAAAATATTTTGAATTGAACGAAAGCACTCTTGTGTTGACAGTTTATACAAATAATGCGGAAAACCCAGCGGAAACTAAAATACTTGAATATAAACTCCGTTTTGTTGATGTTTTCTACAATGATTTTGAAGCACTTGAAAATCAAGGAAAACTCACAAGGCTCGAAGGTTATGATTTCCCACCTGTTAAGGAAACACCTTGGATTATTGCAAATCTTCCTTTGGTTATTCTTGTTGTTTTGTTCGTTGTATTTATGATTTTCTCTTTGCGTCAAACAGGTGGCGGAAAGATGGGAAGTTTTGGAAAATCCAAAGCGAGAAACGCATCCGCTGACGGAAAAATTGTAAAATTCACAGATGTTGCAGGCTGTGACGAGGAAAAAGAGGAACTTGAAGAAGTAGTTCAATACCTCAAAAATCCTTCAAAATTCACAGGTCTTGGTGCAAAAATCCCACATGGTGTGCTTCTTGTAGGCCCTCCTGGTACAGGTAAAACCCTTCTTGCAAAAGCAGTTGCAGGTGAGGCTGGTGTTCCATTCTATTCTATGTCGGGTTCTGACTTTGTTGAAATGTATGTCGGCGTAGGTGCATCTCGTGTGCGTGACCTTTTTGATAATGCAAGACGCTCAAACGCAGCAATTATATTTATCGACGAAATTGATGCGGTTGGAAGACAACGTGGCGCAGGTCTTGGAGGCGGACACGATGAAAGAGAACAAACTCTTAACCAACTTCTCGTTGAAATGGATGGATTTGATGGACACTCTGGCATAATCGTAATGGCAGCGACTAACCGTCCTGACATTTTGGACAACGCCCTTTTAAGACCTGGTAGATTTGATAGACAAATCACAGTTGGTTATCCGGATATCAAGGGACGCGAAGATATTTTGAAAGTACACTCGAAAAATAAACCTTTTGAGGAAAGTGTAGATTTGCGTAAAATTGCTCAAACAACAGTTGGATTTACAGGAGCGGACCTTGCAAACCTTCTTAACGAATCAGCACTTCTTGCCGCAAGACGAGGAAAATCTCTTATCGGTATGGCGGAAATTGAAGACGCTATGATAAAAGTTACCGTAGGTACACAAAAGAAAGCAAAGAAAATGAGCGACAAAGAAAGACGCAACACTGCCGCACACGAGGCAGGCCACGCAATTCTTTCACACATTCTTCCATCACAAGACCCAGTTCGCCAAATTTCAATCATTCCAAGTGGTCGTGCGCTTGGTTATACACTTACCCCACCAGTTGAAGATAAATATAGCGAATCTAAGCAAGAAATGAAAGAAAGAATTGCTATGATGCTTGGTGGACGCGTAGCGGAACAACTTTGCTTTGGCGACTATACAGGTGGCGCATCTAATGATATTATGAGAGCGACACAGGTGGCGAGAAAAATGGTTACTGTTTATGGTATGAGCGAAGAACTTGGAACAATTCACTTTGGCTCTGACCATTCAAGCGATGCAGTATTCCTTGGAAGAGATTTCAACTCTAATCCTGACTATTCGCAAGAAACGGCCGCAAAAATCGACTCTGAAATCAAGAAAATCATCGATGAGGCTTATAAACTTGCATATGATACTCTTACAGAGTATAGGGCAAAAATTGACTTTATTACAGAATTCCTTCTCCGTAACGAGGTTATGGATGATGAACAATTTGTCGCAGCAATGAAAGAAGATGCGACAATGGAAGAAATAGAAGCGCTTGTTACCGAAAAGAAACGCAGAAGCGAAGAAGAAAATAAACGCAGACTTGCACAAATTGAGGAGCAAAGACTTGAAGCGGAAAGAAAACGCCGTGAACTTGAAAAGGCACTTGGAATAAGTGACGAAGATGAAACGGATATCAAAATCGTTCCTGTAATCGAAGAGCCAGAAGTTCAAAATATTAATACAGATGTTGATGAAACGTCCAAAAATGATGGCGAGCCAAAGAGCGAAAATAGCGATTCATCATCAGACGAAGAACAATAAAAACGAAAAGCCCATCGTGAAAACGAAGGGCTTTTTTATGTGGTTCAAAAGCCTAACTAAATAAATTTTAAGGGTAGCAATAAAATTTTATGCAATTTGCACAAAAAGTACATTGATAATTTGTGTTCTTTCACGAAAATGTTCAAATTGCTTGACAAAATTCCTTCTATATAGTAAAATATATTTGTAAAACTACGAGAAAACCTCGTATGGAGAAAGGAAAAATTTTTATGAAGAGAATAGCAATAATGCTCTTTATCTTGCTCACCTTTGTGTTGGTGCTTGCATCGTGTGGTCACGATTGCGAATATACCATTGACGCAAGTTTGAGTAAAGCGCCGACTTGTACAGAGGACGGCTACAATGTATCGAAATGTGGAGAATGTGACGAACAACAACTTGTTCCCGTTCCAAAACTTGGACACGATTATGTAACATCCGACCCTGTTGCTCCAACATGTCAATCAGAAGGTTATACAGAAAAGGTATGTTCAAGATGTCAAGATAAACAAGTATTTGACAAAGTTCCAATGACTGAGCATAACTATGTTCCAGACCCAGAACACAACAAAGCCCCAACTTGTACAGAAAAAGGTTATGAGGCTTTAAAATGCTCAACCCCTGGCTGTGATGCTACTCGTAGAACAAATCAAACAGATGCATTAGGCCATGATTGGGAAAAAGTTGCTGAGGGAGAAAATGGTCAAACTCCTACATGTAGAGAGGCATGCGTTGTTTGGGAATATGAAAAATGTAAAGTATGTGGAACTGAAAAAGACGCTGCTGCAAAAGTACGTCATGCATACGCAAAAGGCGAGTACCCACATGACTTTGCAAGAGATGATGCACACATTTATGATAGTAAAACAGCAACTTGTCAAACAGAAGGTTATATAATTTGGTATTGTCTTGAATGTCAAATCTATACCGAAAGACAAAAGACAGAAGATATCAAGGAGTGCGACTTCTCACAAACTGGTACTATGATCGCAGAAGAAACTTGTTATAGCCTTCGTAAGGAACTTCGTACTTGCGCATTCAAAGACCACACTGTAAACAATACAAAAGAAGTAGAAGTTGATGGTACTCGTTTGGCACATACACCTAACGTTTCAGTAGCGGATTGTGCAACTGATAAATATTGCAAAGTATGTTTTGAACATTTTGGTTCTGATGCGGGTTATTATGATGAATGTCCTAACCCAACTGATGATAAATGTAATTATTGTCCTTTTGAAGGAAAAGTTCACCTCTTTGCAAAATCAACAGGCGCTCACTCTGGTGACAGAGACCCCGATAAAACAGTAGCGGCAACCTGTATGCAAACAGGTAAATATGTTCGTGTTTGTGCAAATATGATTGAAGACGGAAGCAAGACATGTGGTTATTGCTACACTCTTGAAGAAGATATTATTCCTATCGATGCTGATGCACACAAATATGGCGATGCCTTTGACAAAGAAGGTAATGAAGACAAGATAACAGGTGCTACTTGCGTTACATATGCATATAAATCAAAGACTTGTGAAAACTGTGATACAGAAGGAACAAGATGTGATGAACAAATCAAAGTAGAACTTCCAGAACTCGGATACGCTCCTCATACATTCACCAATGTTGAACACGCAGGTACAATCGTTTGTGAAAATGCAAATTGTAAACTTGCACTTTACGATTCAACATATTCAAAAGATGTAATTTATGATACCGAAAATGGAACAACAGAAGACTTTGGTGATGGTTCTTCACTTACTGTAACAATTACAGGTACAAAGACAGAAACTGATGGTGAAGGCAATCCTGTTGATACTCATACAGTTCTTAACAAAGCAAATCCAACTGCAACCGTTACTGCAACAGCAGGCGCAAATGATGTTAATAACGACATAACAGTTATTTACATTGAAAAGACTGGCGATATCACTGTTACTGTAAAAGTAAACGGAACAACTTACGAAGTTGATGCAAACGGCTATGTTCACTTGAATGCAGAAGAGATTGATGTAACAAGCATTGAAATCACTGCTTCAACAGATTCCGACACAGCAAGCGCTAAGATTTACTATTATAGCAGAACAATCATTAACGCAACAGATTTAAACCCATAATCAAAAAAGCCCGTGATTTTCACGGGCTTTATTTTTTTAAAATATCAAATAAATATGCATAAATACTTGAATTTTAATTTTTATAGTTGTATAATATAATGTATAAATATTTTAAATATATGCGTAAAACGATAAAAAGTTGATTAATTAATGAAAACGGGTGAATAAAATGAATAAACTCGAAGAAGCAAGAAAAATCATAAACGAAGTTGATGCTGATATGGCAAAACTCTTTGAAAAAAGAATGAAGGCATCAGAAATGGTTGCTGAATATAAAAAAGAAAATGGATTATCAATTCTTGACACAAGCCGCGAGGCAGAAGTGATTAAGAAAAATTCCGAATTTATAGAGGACAAGGTAATAAGAGAATATTATGTGGAATTTTTGAAAGAAACCATGAAAATTTCTCGCTCATATCAATCAAGGCTCAATGAAGGTGTGAGAGTAGCGTATAATGGCGTCCCTGGCGCATATGCATACATTGCCGCAAAGAAAATGTTCCCAGAATGTACACCCGTTTCTTATAGTGATTTTACAAGCGCATATCAAGCCGTTGAGAATGGCGAGTGCGATATTGCAGTTCTGCCTATTGAAAACAGTTATGCAGGCGATGTAGGTACTGTAATGGACCTTATTTTCTCAGGCTCACTTTATGTAAATCAAGTAATAGACCTTGCTATTGTTCATAATCTTATGGCTCCAAAGGGAGCAACACTTGACTCAATCAAAAAAGTAATAAGCCACCCACAAGCGCTTTCACAATGTGCAGACTTTATTGCTAAAAACGGATACGAAACGGAGGCTTTTGCTAATACCGCAGTGTCCGCTCAATATGTAAAAGAGAAAAACGATATTACCATAGGCGCAATCGCTTCTGATGAAACTGCAAAAATTTTCGATTTGGAAATTATCGAAACCAATGTGAATACAAACAGAAATAATACCACAAGATTTGCTGTATTTTCACGTACGCAAAGCGCACCATCTGAGTCAAAAAGCAAAATGAATGACCATTTCATCTTGACATTTACAGTAAAGAATGAGGCGGGCGCACTTGCAAAGACACTTGACATAATCGGCGCACACGGATTTAATATGAGAAACCTTCGTTCCCGTCCTATGAAAGAACTTTTGTGGAGTTACTATTTCTACATAGAAGCGGACGGAAATATAAACACACGCGACGGAAAAGAAATGCTCCGTATTTTGGGCGCAACCTGCGATAGATTAAAACTTGCAGGCACTTATAAAACACAAAATTAAGAGGTTCATATGATTATTCCCGTAAGACTTGCATCTCAAAGATATGATATAACCCTCGAAAGAGGAGCGATAAAAAAAGCATCGACGATTTTTAATCTTAATCGTTCTGTGCTCATAGTTACTGATGACGGAGTTCCTACGGAATACGCAGAATGTGTGGCTTCTCAATGTAAAACTTCTCATATAGTAACAATAAAACAAGGCGAAGCAAGCAAGAATTTTGAAAACTATTCATCACTTCTTTGCGAACTTGTTAAAAATTCTTTCACCCGTACAGACTGCGTTGTCGCAGTTGGTGGCGGAGTTGTTGGTGACCTTTCTGGCTTTGTTGCATCAACATATATGAGAGGTATTGATTTTTATAACATTCCCACAACGCTTTTGTCTCAACTTGATTCTTCAATCGGTGGTAAGGTTGCTATTGATTTTCAAGGAGTTAAAAACATAGTTGGTGCATTCCATCAGCCTAAGGGAGTTATAATTGACCCCGATGTTTTAAAAACTCTTGATACAAGACAAGTGAGTGCAGGACTTGCAGAAGCAATTAAGATGTCTGCAAATTTTGATAGCGAACTTTTTAACTTTATTGCAAATAGCAATGACTTTGAAAAAGATATAGATACAATTATTGAAAAATCACTCAAAATAAAAAGAGATGTCGTTGAAAAAGACCCACTCGAAAAGGACCTTCGCCGAGTGCTTAATTACGGACACACAGTGGGACATGCTATCGAAAGCAATGCAAGCCTTGGCAATTTGCTCCATGGCGAGTGCGTAGCCCTTGGGATGCTTCCTATGTCATCCAAAGAGGTAAAAGACGCACTTGTGCCAGTACTTGAAAAATATAATTTGCCAACCGACATTTCTGTTGATGCCGATGCACTTGTGTCATTTATCGCACACGATAAAAAAGCATCTGGTAATGAAGTTACAATAGTATATTGTGAAAAAATAGGCACTTTTGAGATGAGAAAAATAAAAATCTCAGATATAAAAAACTACATAACGGAGGTATTTTAGTATGAAAAATACATTCGGTCAAAGTATATCAGTAACAATTTTTGGAGAAAGTCACGGTGAGGCAATCGGCGCCGTTATCGACGGACTTTGCGCAGGTATTGAGATTGATAAAGAGTATATTGATGCTCAACTCGCAAAAAGACGACCACAAGGTGGCACAGACACTCCAAGAGTTGAAAAAGATGAATATAAAATCATAAGTGGTGTGTTCAATGGAAAAACAACAGGAACACCTATCGCAATTATAATCCCAAACGAAAATACAAAGAGTAAGGACTATAATTATGGACTCGCTCGTCCCTCGCATGCAGATTATAGCGCATATTGTAAATATCACGGCAACGAGGATTTTCGTGGAGGAGGACACTTTTCAGGAAGGGTTACAGTTGCCCTTGTTGCCTCTGGCGCAATCCTTATGAAAGCCCTTGCAGATAAGGGCATAAAAATCGGCACACATATCTTAAAATGTGCAAGTGTGTCCGACCGTGAATTTGAAAATGTTTCAAATGATATTGATACACTCAAACTTGCAAATTTCCCAACCCTTGATAAAGATGCACAAGAAAAAATGACAGAAAAAATTCTTGATGCAAAGAAAGATGGAGATAGCGTAGGCGGAGTTGTTCAAACAGCAATTTTCGGCATTGGCGCAGGCATAGGAGAACCTTGGTTCGATAGTGTTGAGAGTGTTTTGTCACATGCACTTTTCTCAATCGGTGGAATAAAAGGTATAGAGTTTGGAAAAGGTTTTGC
>JAZSDJ010000148.1:0-4153 GCA_045531105.1 Eubacteriales bacterium
GAAGCAATATCAACACTCAAATTTTGCGGTGCTGTAACCAAATATTACGAGCCGCGTCCCTCTATGCGTATTTTAGGGAGATTTGTGGCAATTCTTAAAATTAACCAAGCGCAAGCGGAGTCAATTCGTCTTATCAATGAAGCAAATCCTGATGAGTCATATATTACTCTCAAAAAACTTGAAAGTTTTGAAAAAGTTTCAAATGGTCAAGCAACAAAAGTTATAATTCCAAGCGACCTTCAAGGTGTTGTTGGACTTGTAAATGCAGTTGCAGAGTCATCTAATGTTAAGAAATAAAAATAAAATCCCGACAAGAGTCGGGATTTTTTTCTTTAAATTAAAAACCAGAATTTAACAATTTAAAAATTCAATTATTCAAGAGTTCACCATAAATTCTTTCAGAATCAAAGCCTACAAGGGACACAGTTTCTATTTTCCCACTTAGTTTTTTGTCGCTTTTTACTTTTATTTCTATAAAATTAGGAGAGTGACCATACATAAATTCTCCATCAAATGATTCAAATAAAACAGAAACTGTGCTGTGAGTTTTTACATATTCTTCATATAATTCTTTTCGAATTTCAGCCTCTAAATTAGATAATAATTTTAAGCGTTCTTTTTTTACTTCCTCGGGAACTTGATTCGGCATATCGTAAGCCTCAGTGCCTTTGCGCCTTGAATAAGGGAAGATATGTAAACGCATAAATTTTTGCTCTTTGAAAAAATTAAGAGTTTTTTCGAAATCCTCATCAGTTTCTTGTGGAAATCCGGTGATGACATCAGCGCTTAACATTAAATCTGGGATTTGAGATCTCATATAATCAATGTTATTTTTCGCTGTATCAATGTTATATTTTCTTCGCATAAGATTCAAAACTCTTGTGCAACCCGTTTGCATCGAAATGTGAAAATGAGGCATAACTTTTGATAATGTTTTTATCTTATCAACAAACTCTTTGTTCAAGGAAACAGGGTCAAGAGAACCCAAACGGATTCTTTCCACACCATCAATTTCATTTACTTCTTTTAGCAAATCGGCAAGAGAACAGGCGGTTTTAAAATCTTTTCCGTAAGACGCAGTCTCAATACCAGTAAGAACAACTTCTTGGCAACCTTGCGAAACGGCAAGTTTAATTTCTTTCAAAATATTTTCACGAGTGTCAGAACGAACATTTCCTCGCGCCTTCGGAATAATGCAATAAGCGCATTTTGAATCGCATCCGTCTTGAATTTTTATAAAAGCCCGAGTCCTTGTGAGTGGAGCGCCTACTTCCATTTGGTCAAATTTTGAGTTATAAATATCTGGCATATATAATAACTGTGTTCTTTTACTTTCAAGAAGTTCAAGTGCTTTTTTTGCAATAACAGATTTTCCATTGTTACCACATACAAAATTTACACCTTCTATGCTCAAAGTTTCTTCTGGGTTAATTTGAGAGTAGCAACCAGTAACAATAATAACTGCATCAGGATTTTTTGATATGCATCTTCTGATGAATTGTCTTGATTTTCTATCACTTTCAGCAGTAACAGTACAAGTGTTTATTATATAAATGTCGCATTTTTCATCTTTATCGCAAATCTTTACGCTATTTTTTGCAAGTTCTTGCATAATAGCATCGCTCTCATACTGGTTCACTCTGCAACCAAGTGTCAAAATACTCGCTTTGATTTCCATAGGTTCTACTCCTTTCAAAGAATGTTTTTAGTATTTTAACATATTTTTTTTGATATGTAAATAATTAATTGGAAAATACTCTTGAAAACCAACCATCTAAAATGTATAATTAAAATATACAGATTTTAGAATAGGATTTCAAATCAAAATGAGAGAATTTTTGATAAATGAAAATGATGCAGGACAACGTCTTGATAAATTTGTTCAAAAAACAGTCAAGGGAATTCCTCTGTCACTTATGTACAAAGCGATTCGACTAAAAAAAATAAAAGTTAATAGAAAAAGAGCGGAGCAAAAACAAATTCTTTGTCTTGGCGATACTGTTCAAATGTTTTTGGCAGAAGAACTCTTTTCTAATAAAATAGAGAATGATGAACTATTTACAATAAAACCGAACATAAATATAATTTATGAAGATGAAAATATTCTTCTTTGTGATAAACCCGCAGGGGTTCTTGTCCATAGTGGAGATGGAGACGGAAAAACAAGCGGGCAAGGCGCATTGGAAGATAGAAATACATTGATTTATCATATACAAGCCTATCTTGCTCAAAAAGGAGAATATATTCCTTCAAAAGAAAACTCTTTCGCCCCTGCGCTTTGTAATAGAATTGATAGAAATACGGGCGGAATAGTTATTTCCGCTAAAAACGCACAAGCATTAAGAGATATGAATTTGAGAATAAAAGAAAATAAAATAACCAAATTTTATCTTTGCGCTGTTCATGGCAAAATGAGCAAAAAGAATGACACACTCACCGACTTTTTAATCAAAGATTCAAAATCTAACAAAGTTAGAATTCTTAAAAACAAGGAAAAAGACGCAAAAGAAATTATAACGAAATATAAAGTGATTGATTATAATTCGCAAAAAGATTTATCTTTGCTTGAAGTAGAACTTGTTACGGGTAGAACTCATCAAATAAGGGCTCATATGTCTTCAATTAATCATTCGTTATTGGGCGATGGAAAGTATGGTAATATCGAACAAGATAAACGAATTGGCTATAAACATCAAGCGCTTTATTCCTATAAAATCCGATTCGAAAATGCCGACGATTCATTAAAATATCTTAATAATAAGGAAATTCAAGTCGATTACGAAAGGGTTTATTTTCTTAGAGAATTTGTAAAAAAGCCTTAATAATTCAAATTATTATTAATAAACAGTTAAAATATCTTTAAAAAGGTGTTGACAAGTAAAATATTTTGTTATATAATTAAGATATAAAAATTTGTACTTTACGATGCAAAGGAGAAATAACCGTGAGCAATAACATCAAAGAAAGAAGAAAAGACTCTGCAAACGTTCCAGAAAATAATAGAGCAGAGATCGTTAATTCTAATGCAAAACAAAAGCGCTCAGTGGGCAGAGCAATCCTTATAGTACTTGTTGTTGTAGTACTTTTGGCCGCTGCTGTTCTTGTTGCCGCTAACTTCCTTATAGATAAACTTACAGAATCAGTTGCAAATGAAGGCAACTATAAAGATACAATTCCAAGTGATAATCTCAATACAGATTACATAGAAGATAGTGTAATTTTCTCTGATTCCGTTCAAAACAATGACAAATTCAAAGAATATGCTCTCTTGGCATCACAAAACCACAGTGCAGTTGTAAATAACATTCTTGATAATGAAAATGTGTTCAACTATGGTATTTACGGACTTGATTCTTCAACAAATGATATTGACGTTATCATTATCGCATCTATAAATAAAGAGACAAACAAACTTCAATATGTTCTTTTGGACGACAAAATGCTTGTATCTATTCCATATGCAAACGAGGTAGGTTGCCTTGAAAATGCTTATGGCATTGGTGGTGCAAACCTTCTTTCAAGAACAATCGCACAAAACTTCGGCGTTGATATTGATGGTTATATTGTTCTTGATATGGAAGGCGTTGCTAATATGGTTAGCGACATTGACTCAAAACTTGGCACAAAACTTGAAATCCCTATGACTGTTGATGAAATTAAAGCGCTTAATGAATCAATCGTGGCATTCAATAAGAGATTTGAAGGCGTTGAAGGTTTTGAAAAACTTGTAGAACTTGATGCTTCAACAGACAGAACCGTAACACTTGAAGGCTACACAGTAGTTGCTTATGCTCGTGGAAAAGGTGGACTTGATGACCAAGCAATGTTTAGACTTCTTGCTGAATCAACCAAAACCGCTCTTACAAAGGGTGTTGACGGAGTACAAGAACTTACTGAAATCTTAAAAGAAAATGCAAAAATCTCTGCAACAGCGGAAGACTTCTCATCACTTCTTCAACTCGTTTCAGTTGCTGCTGGTGACATTTTGACAAGTGTTGACGCAGAAGGATTTGCAGAAGTTTTGGCAAAAGATCAACTTAAATCAATAGCAACATATTTTACCTCAAACGAAGCGGTATCATATGTAGTGGTTGATGATTATGCCGCTATGGTTGCAGAACTTCAAAACAAACTTTACAAATAAAAACAATAA
>JAZSDJ010000169.1:0-8956 GCA_045531105.1 Eubacteriales bacterium
TCGCGCTATGCGTACAATCCCTATGTTTGAGGAGATTGCAAATTATGTTAAGGAATACTGCCCAAATGCTTGGGTAATTAACTACACTAACCCAATGACTCTTTGTGTTAAGACTCTTTATAGAGTATTCCCTGAAATTAAGGCGTTTGGCTGTTGTCACGAGGTTTTCGGAACTCAAAGACTGCTTACATGGGTAGTTGAGGAATACCTTGGCAAGAAGGCTACAAGAGATGAAATCAAGGTAAACCCCGTTGCTGTAAATCACTTTACATGGCTAACAAGCGCTAAATATCAAGGCATTGACCTATTCCCATACTACGCACAATTCTGTGAAAAGTATGCTGACGGACTACCCGCAAAACCCGATAACAACTGGATGAATAACTTCTTTGCTTGTGCTGGCAAGGTAACATTTGACCTATTCAAAAGATTTGGCTATATTTCCGCAGCAGGCGACAGACACTTGGCAGAGTTCTGCCCTGGTAAGTGGTATCTTGAAAGCCCTGAAAGAGTTCGCGAAATGAAGTTCGGTCTAACTCCTGTTTCTTGGAGAAAAGAGGACCTTAAAAACCGTCTTGAAAGAAGCAAAAGATTGCTTAATGGCGAAGAGGAAATCAAAATAAACAAGACTGGCGAGGAGGGTGTTAACCAAATGAGAGCTCTTCTTGGTCTTTGTGACCTTATCACAAACGTTAATATTCCAAACAGAGGTCAAATTTCAAATCTTCCACTTGGTGCGGTTGTTGAAACAAACGCTATCTTCCGTTCCGACGAACTTACTCCTGTTTTGGCAGGTGAAATTCCAACAGAGATTTACCCACTTGTCTCTAAAATTTGCTCTGAGCAAGAGGCTGTTTCTGATGCTATCGCAAAGCGTGATGTTGAGGCAATATTTAACGCATTTGCATCCGATCCACTTGTTACATGTAGTATAGGTGACGCAAGAAAGATGTTCGACGAAATGGTTGAAAACACAAAAGCATATTTAACCGACTATAACCTATAAAAAATTAATAGCCATAGAAGCAAAATTCTATGGCTATTTTTGTTTTAGTTATCTGCAAGTGGCTTCATTGTTGGGATAAGCGGGAAGCGCGTGGCATAACTTGTCAAAACCTTGCATATCTTTACTCCATGGCTTTTCATGTATCTCATAACTTCTCAAAAACTGGCATACGGTTACAGCAATTTGGCATACGATTTGGCATACGTGGCGTACGGTTATAAAATATCGCTAATGTATCGAAACTTATTTTTACAAAGTGTCGCAAAAATAAGCGAAGTCAATTTTAGTTATTCAATTATCAACTATCTGCATTGTCATCATATTTATACCCATCATAATCTTCTGTTTGTTTTCTTTCGTTATCAACAATCTCAGCACAAATATTTCCTTCTTCATCATAATACAAAAAGGCATCGCTTTCTAAAGATAAAACTTCCGGCTCCAAATTATTTTCTTGAGATCTTGATAACCATTCATAATATTCGTCTTCATTACAGTATTTATCTTCTATTTCTTGCAAAATAATCTCATCTATATTCACTTCCGAATCCAAGCATCCGTTAGCATCATAGCCATTAACATCTTTGCCTTCTCTATCATAGCCAAAAACATCATAACCATCTTTATTATATTTCCTATATTTGTAAAGTTTTAAGTGATTGTTTATGCGACTAATTAAATCTTTATAAAATAGTTTAATTTTTTTGTCTTCTAAAAGAACATTATAATCAATTATTTCGCATTCATTTTCATCAACCAACGCATATTCCAAATCATTCGGTATATATGTAAAGTCTCTCCATGCGCTGCGAATGTCAGCAATATATGCCATAATTCTCTCATCACTTTTTACATATTCACGTATTTCGTTGTTTAGTATTTCGGGATGAGTACAATCAATCATTTTCTCAACATCATATATATATTCAGAATAGCCCAAATAATACTTATCACGATTCTCACAATAGCAAATATGAATAGACGTGAACATTTTGCTAACCAATATACAAATTGGCAGTATTTGTTTTCCATTCTCACGATCTCTATTAGGAGAAAGAATTCGGTCAAGAACTCTCATAAGTTCCCATAGCGATTTTATTTCACCATTTCTAGTGAAAGCTTGCATTTCGACATTAAAAGCCATACAACTCTCTCATTTAATTGATTTCCAATTAAATTATACCATCCTTTCCAAGCATCAAATGCCTTTCGTATAAACCAGTATGTATTTATTAAAATAGATATTTCCACAATAGTTGCTTTTTGAATATATTACAACTGATTTTTGCACTTATTAATCTTTCTTATAATAATTTTGGTAATGATATCGACTCTATAGAACATACATATGGGTGCACCATATATTCTTCTCCATTGCTCACAATATCTTTTCTAGGCTGGCAATGCAGCCTTTGTGAATATTCACACGAAACTTTATAATGATTTCCTAATATGTCAGCCACTTGTAAGGCAATGTATGAAACTTTATCTGCAAATTCATACCACATATCGTTAGGAAACTGAACACATAATACACCTTTAGTTTCTAATAATTTCTCATAATCAAAATCATAGTAATTATCATCTATGTAGATTCCCTCGAAAATTATATTAGAGTTTGACAGATTTTTTACTGAAAAGTTTTCAAATTTGATAACATAATAAGAATTATTTTTTATTTTCGCTACATCTTCTGGCTTTTTTAAATTTAACCATTTTACCTTTGTAACACATATATAATTAGATACCTCCGCCTCAACAACTGTGCTTATGTAAGGAATATGTTTTTTGCGTTCTTCTTCTTTTCTTTCATCTTCAACTCGTTGTAAATCTTGTTTTCTTTTTTCGTTATTGTCTTTTATAGTCCAAGCAACACCCAAAAGTGTTATTGCGCCCCCTAAAACAGCTCCCAATATTGTCGCTAAAACTACAGCAAATTTTTCATCTACAACATAGAAGATAAAAATGGCACAAACTATTCCTATTGAGAAAAACAAAGAAATTGTAGATGCAATAATTTCGGTTTGATCTTTTTTAGAATCATTTGACATCATTATCTTTTGAATTGCAAGTTTTAATCCTCCAAAAAACAAAGGTATTGTTCCTATGGAAAGTAAAACTTTAGAGATAATCATTGTATCTTTTTTATTAAGCAACAGTCCTACAATTATTAGTATAAGAGCCAACATTACAAGACTTGTCTTAAATAAATCTTTAAGTAGTTCTTTGTACTTATTCTCGTATGAAGATATTAGAGAAATTATAATGACAGTTAGAAAAATTGCAAAAAAAGGAAATGAAATTATGATCCATATAGACAAATTCTCATAAAAATTATTTTTCAAAAACACTAGAAAGAATGTAGATATGAAACATAACAACACACTTACTCTTGTAGCCCAAAAAATAAACTTGTTCTCTTTGTTTTCTTCAGTTGTTTTGCGTCTTTTCACACTATAATCAATCATAATTTCTAAAAATATTTGTATAGAACAATATAACCAAACAACGAGAAAAACAATCCTCATATCATTCGAAAATGTTATAAATGGTATTGCAAAAAAACCTATCATCCAAGCCAATGAATATGCCGCAACAAATATAGAAATGAGCAATGCAATATTAACATTTTTCATTTTGTTTATTTTTTTTAATATTAAACTTGTCATAAATTCTCCTTTGATTTTCATATTTATTTCTATAAAATTACAAAAATTATTATATTTATTTTTATTATACCATACATTGTAATTATTGTAAAGTTCAATGTGTCCTCAAACTATGACAACATAAAAATAACCCATATGGTTTTGATTCCATATGGGTTGTTTTTTAATTGTTTTTTCGTGTGTTTTTGCCTGCAAATTGGTACACTTTTGGTACACTAACGGCTTTTTGATTTTTTCAAAAGTGCCGTGAAGCCTTGTAGTATAAGGGTTTTCAGACTTAGTTATCGCTCAAGGGTTTCATTGTTGGGAAGAGCAAAACATCACGAATGGATGCGGAGTCGGTAAGGAGCATTACAAGACGGTCAATGCCGAAGCCGAGGCCTCCTGTTGGGGGCATTCCGTATTCAAGGGCTGTTACATAGTCGTAATCAACCTCTGCCTTGCTATTTGGCTCTTCTGCAAGTTTTTGAGCAACTTGTTTTTCAAAGCGTTCTTTTTGGTCGATTGGGTCATTAAGTTCGCTAAATGCGTTACCAAACTCTGTTGCGTTGATAAAGTATTCAAATCTTTCAGTGAATGCAGGTTCTGTTGGTTTTCTCTTTGCAAGTGGGCTATTTTCAACTGGGTAGTCGTAAATAAATGTAGGTTGAATGAGTTTTTCTTCTACATATGCATCAAAAAGTTCAATAAGAACTCTGCCCTTTGTTGCATCGTCAGCAACTTCTACATGAAGTTCTTTTGCAACGCGTCTTGCATCTGCATCATCAGCCCAAGCATAGTAATCCGCTCCACTATACTTTTTAACAGCCTCTGCCATTGTGAGTCTTTCCCAATTACCCATATCAATTTCGATACCTTGGTAAGTGATTTTTTCAGAACCACAAATTTTAACTGCCAAGAGTTTATAAAGTTCCTCAACGAGGTCCATCATTCCCTTATAGTCGGTAAACGCTTGATAAAGTTCGATAGTTGTAAACTCTGGGTTGTGTTTTGTGTCCATTCCTTCGTTTCTGAAAATTCTACCAACCTCGTATACTCTATGCATACCACCCACAATAAGGCGTTTTAAGTAAAGTTCGGTTTCGATACGGAGATACATATCCATATCAAGTGTGTTATGATGAGTAATAAATGGTCTTGCGCTTGCACCGATTTCAAGTGGAACAAGAATAGGTGTATCTACTTCCAAAAATCCCTTACCATCAAGATATGCGCGAATTTCTTTAAGGATTTGTGATCTCTTAACGAAAGTATCTTTAACCTCTGGGTTTACAATGAGGTCAACATATCTTTGTCTGTAACGAGTTTCAAGGTCTTTAAGACCATGGAATTTTTCAGGGAGTGGAATGAGTGATTTTGCGAGAAGAACCGCTTTCTTTGCATGGATTGAAACTTCTCCTGTCTTTGTACGGAAAAGTACGCCTTCAACTCCAATTACATCACCAATGTCCCATTTTTTGAATGATGCATAATCGTCATCGCCAAGGTCATTTCTTGAAACATAAAGTTGGATTTGTCCTTGCTCGTCCATAAGATGTGCAAATGATGCCTTACCCATTATACGACGACTCATCATTCTTCCTGCTACGCTAACTGTAATTTGCTCGCCTTCGGCAAGTTCATTTTCGCGTGCTTCAAATTCTTTTATTGCATCTTGACTTAGTGCTGTTACATCATACTTTGTGATTTCAAATGGATTCGCTCCATTTTCGCAAAGAGCGGTAAGTTTATCGCGTCTTATTTGCAAAAGTTCACTAAGTTCAAGTTCATTAGCATTTTGATTGTTATTTTCTTGCATAATATCGTCCTTTATTTTGTCTTGAAGAAATTCAAAATTTTTGCTTCTTTTTCACCATTTGGGGTTTCGATTGTAACTGTTGTGCCTTTTTTGCTACCTACAACCGCTCTACCGATTGGAGATTGGTCAGAGATTTTCTTGTTCATTGGGTCAACTTCGTTTGAACCAACGATATGATAGGTAACTTCTTTTCCGTCAGAATATTTAAGAACAACAGATGTTCCAAGCGCTACTACATTTTTGATTGTGTCTGTGTCAACAACCTCTGCGTTTTTGATGAGGTATTCAAGTTCGGCAATTCTTGCTTCAACCTTTGCTTGTTGGTCTCTTGCTTCGTCATATTCACTGTTTTCGGAAAGGTCTCCGAAACTTCTTGCAACTTTGAGTTGCTCTTTTACTTCTTGACGACGGACATTTTTAAGGTATTCGTATTCTTCTTGGAGTTTCGCAAAACCTTCTTTGGTATATTTTGTCTTTTGTTCCATTTTATTCACCTAAGCGCTACGCGCCCTTTCAAAATATTTAGTTTATTTATTGTATCCAACTTGACAACACGCTTCGAGAAGTTGATTATCTTCTTGGTCAGTCAATTTGAAAAAGTTTTTGTTTTTTGCTTCTTCTGTTAGGTCAATTTCAACATGTGGCGCTATACCTATTCCGTCGTAATTAACATCGCAAGGTGGGTTATAAGTGTTTGTTGAAATTTTAAGTCCTGCTCCATCAGGAAGCATATAAGTCGCCTGCATAGTTCCTTTTCCGAAGGAATTCATACCTACAAGTGTCGCTCTTTTATAGTCTCTCATAGCCGAGGCGAAAAGTTCCCCCGCAGATGCGGTATTTTCGTTTATCAGAACTGCCATTTTGACACTTGGGTCTACGCATTCAGCATCTGATGTCAATGTTTGAGTTACTTCGCCATATGCATTTCTAACAATGCAAAGGTTTCCTTCTGGAAGTAAATAATCAAGCGATTCGATTACTCCGTCAAGAGTTCCACCAGGGTTATTTCTTACAT
The DNA here is from genome assembly GCA_045531105.1 of Eubacteriales bacterium. Taxonomy (GTDB): domain Bacteria; phylum Bacillota; class Clostridia; order Oscillospirales; family CAG-272; genus RGIG2000. The sequence goes on from JAZSDJ010000169.1 coordinate 6,489, forward strand.
CAAATACGATTGATTTACAACCATCTTTCAAAAGAGTATCAACTGCATCTTTTAGTTGACTTGCCGTGGTGTTATTAAATTCTGTGATGCTTACAATTCCTATTGTTTGGTCAAATGAATATTTGCGATAAGTTACCGATATGATTTTTATTTCGTCACGCACAGGCGAGAATGTCAGCTGAGTACCCTCTCTTAAAATGGTAAGATTTACACTCGTTCCTTTTTCGCCTTTTACTTTATTAACCGATTCGTAGTAGTTATCGTTATTAACCTCTACGCCATCAATCGCTGTTACAATATCTCCTGCCTGTATTCCAACTTTATCAGCCGGTGAATCTTTGATTACAGAAAGGATTTCTATCGCACTGTGTTCTTCGTTATAAACAACACTTACTCCGATGCCATATAATTTTCCGTCAGCCTCTTGGAAAAGAGATTCAAGTTCATTTGCCGTATAATACGCGCCGTACCTGTCGCCTACTCCTTGAATATAGCCATTCATAAGGTAATAAGCCAAACGCTCTTCATCTATTTTCCCAACATACAGCGAACGATAGTATGTGTCGATATATGCGAGTTTTTCAAACAGGGCTGAATTTTTATATTCCTCTGGTAAAGATTCGTACATTTCGTTCAATGAAGCAAATTCTTCCCTGATTTGTGCAACACTGTCATTGTATGCCTTGGAGAGTTCATACTCTGATTTTTTCGCATCTATCGTCATAACGATAAAAGTGATTTCAAATGTTATCAATACAGCGATAAGGCATATTAAAACTGTCCAAAGAACACTTATTTTCTTCTGCATTTTATTGCCTTTCGTTTTACGCCACAAAAACTCCTTTAAAGGAGTTTTCGTGCTATATTAGAATTTAATTGGTTTTGCTGTGAGGTAACGTCTTACCATAAGCGCTACTTTAAATGTGATTGCGTGGTCAAACTCACGAAGGTCAAGTCCTGTAAGTTTCTTTATTTTTTCAAGTCTGTAAACAAGAGTGTTTCTGTGTACAAAGAGTTTTCTTGAAGTTTCTGAAACATTGAGGTTGTTATCGAAGAACACTTGTATTGTTTGAAGGGTTTCTTTATCAAGTGTTTCAAGAGAACCATGCTTGAAAATTTCAGAAAGGTAGATTTCGCAAAGTGTTGTTGGAAGTTGGTAAATAAGTCTTCCAATACCAAGGTTTTCGTAACTTACGATTTCCTTTTCGCTCTCAAATACTTTGCCTACTTCTATTGCGATTTGCGCTTCTTTGTACGAACGCGCAAGGTCTTTTATATTATTAACAACTGTACCAATACCGATGCCTACGCGACAATAAAATTCTGTATTAAGTGTATCAGAAATGCTTTGAGCCATTTGCTCGATTGCAGCGGTGCTTGTTTCGGTTGCAAGTTCCTTTACAATTACGATATCTTGTTCGCCGATTGCTATAACATAATCTTTTGTTTTATCAGGGAACATATTTTGAATAATGTCAAAAGGAAGAATATCTGTTCTTGAATAAAATCTTACAAGCAATACTACTCTTGATTCGCTACCATCAAAATGGAGTTCTCTACTCTTTGCGTAAATATCACTTGGAAGAATATTGTCCATTATGATATTTTTGATAAACGAACTCTTATCAAATTTTTCGTCATAGTAATTTTTAATGTTTGCCAAAGAGATCGAAAGAATAGATGCATATCTTTCTGCAACTTTGTCCTCTCCTTCTACAAACAAGATAAATTCAGAAGTTGATGAATTACCAATATAACGATATGTATAGCCGTCCATTTCCATCATTTCTGTTGAAAGGGTCATTTCTTCTTTTACTCGGGATCTGTTTTCGCCTATTTTCGAAAGTTCGCTACATGCAATTACGTAGCCAGTGTTGTCCAATACTCCAATTACGCGATCAACTGAGTCGTGCATTTGGTGAATAATTCCTTGAAACAATCTGTTAGACATACTTTTCCTCCAATAATATTTTTGTGCCTTTTGTGCAATTTGTGCATTCGATATATCTATATTACACTATTTTTATGTCTTTTTCAATAGGTTTTTTGATATTTTTTTGTGAAAATTGTACATTTTTTTGACATTTTGAACAAAAATCACAATTCTGTTTCGTACACAATGCACGAAAGCGCAAATGTAGGAGCGGTTTCGCATCTTAATATTCTTTTTCCAAGTCCTGCTATTTTTATTCCGAGTTCTCTCGCTTTTTCAACTTCTTTTTGGCTAAAACCACCTTCCGAGCCGATAATTACAGAAATGGTTTTTGCATCTTTGTTTTCGCAAAGAATGGTTTTTAGGCTTTGTGTTCCGTCACCCTCATAGCACATAATTGCAAGGTCGCTCTCGCTTGCGCGTTTGATAGCGTCGTTAAAATTCATCGCTTCTTTAACTTCTGGAATTATTCCTCTTCCACTTTGCTTTGATGCACTTTCTGCTATTTTATTATGACGCATTGCCTTTTTTGGTG